>NZ_DHEI01000021.1:15260-33499 GCF_002399805.1 Flavobacterium sp. UBA4854 | reverse complement strand
AAATATTATGTAAGCGATCTTGAAGTACCGCTTACAACTGAAGGTCTTGCAGAAAAAACAGATGGTAAAGGTTACATCAAATACGTAAGATTAAGTAAAATATAATACCATTACATTTCTAGAATACACTCAATGACTCTTTCTTTTTGGCGTTACGCACACTTGGCTTTGGCCCTATTTTCTTCTATTTTTTTGCTTTTGGCTTCGGTAACAGGAATCATTCTGGCGGTCGATGCGGTTCAAGAAAAAACACTTCCGTACAAAGCAGAAGATTTTAATAAAATAACTTTAGGCGAAACGCTTCCAATTTTAAAGAAAAAGTATTCTGAAATTACAGAATTGAGTGTAGATTACAATCAATTTGTAACGCTCCAAGCTATTGATGGAGATGGAAATGACGTTAAAGCATACATTGATCCAAAAACTGGAAAAGTATTAGGAACTCCTGCAAAGAAAAGCGAATTCATAAATTGGATTACGAGTTTGCATCGTTCACTGTTTCTTCATGAAACAGGACGTTTTTTTGTGGGCGTAATTTCTTTTTGCTTGCTATTAATATCAATTTCGGGTTTCGTACTGGTTTTAAAAAGACAGCGCGGCATCCGAAATTTCTTTTCTAAAATAATCAAAGAATACTTTGCACAATATTACCATGTCCTTTTAGGAAGATTGGCTTTAATTCCGATTTTAATTATTTCGCTTACAGGAACTTATTTATCCCTAGAAAGATTTAACTTTTTTATGGGCGAAGAAAAAGTAAAACCTGTAAAAACAGAACTCTCAGAGAAAGCCCAAACAAGTTCAATTTTTAATACCACTTTATTATCTGATGTAAAGAAAATCGAATTTCCTTTTACTGATGATCCTGAAGAATTTTATATTATCGAATTGAAAGACCGAGAAATTGAAGTCAATCAGGTTACGGGAGCTGTAATTTCTGAAAAGCTTTCGCCAATGAGAACTCAATTTGCGGCATTAAGCTTAGATCTTCATACAGGAAGAATTAACGGAATCTGGGCGATTATTTTAGCTATAGCCTGCATTAACATTCTGTTCTTTATTTATTCTGGTTTTGCAATTACTTTAAAAAGAAGATCTAGTCGAATTAAGAATAAATTTAAAGCTAGCGAAAGCACTTTTATTCTTTTGGTTGGCTCAGAAAACGGAAGCACTTTCCGATTTGCCAATTCAATTCAGAAACAATTAATTGATCACGGGCAGAAAGTTTTTGTCAGTGAATTGAATAAATTTTCCGCATATCCAAAAGCAGAACATATTATTGTTTTTACTTCAACTCATGGTTTAGGAGACGCTCCTTCTAACGGAACGCAATTCAAAACTTTATTAGAGAAACAAAATCAAGATCAAAATATTAATTTCTCTGTGGTTGGTTTTGGTTCGAAATCGTATCCAGATTTTTGCCAGTTTGCTATTGAAATAGATCAGCTTTTAGGAAAACAAAAATGGGCAGATCGTTATTTGAATTTACAAACTGTAAATGATAAATCGGCGGTTGAGTTTGTAGAATGGATAAGATTATGGAGCGAGAAAACAGGAATTCCGCTGGCTACAACTCCATCATTATACAACCATATTCCGAAAGGTCTACAAAAATTAATGGTTTTGGATAAAACACCAATTTCTGAAACCGAACATACTTTTATTCTAACTTTAAGAGCTAGTTCTAGAGTTAAATTTAGTTCGGGCGATTTATTGGCAATTTATCCTGCTAACGATTCTAGAGAACGCCTCTACTCGATTGGAAATCATTCTGGAAATATTCAATTGGTTGTAAAATTGCATCCAAACGGATTGGGGTCTGGCTTTTTGAATGCTTTAGAACCTGGAAATGTTATAAAAGCTCAGATTGTAAAAAATCCTGCTTTTCATCTTCCTAAAAAAGTTCAAAAAGTGGCTTTTATTTCTAACGGAACAGGAATTGCTCCTTTCTTAGGAATGATTGAACA
This sequence comes from Flavobacterium sp. UBA4854, assembly GCF_002399805.1. NCBI lineage: Bacteria > Pseudomonadati > Bacteroidota > Flavobacteriia > Flavobacteriales > Flavobacteriaceae > Flavobacterium > Flavobacterium sp. UBA4854. The sequence continues at coordinate 31,532 of NZ_DHEI01000021.1, read as the reverse complement.
AAATAAAGCAAAACAAGAACTTCATTTGTATAGCGGATTTAGAATGGAGACACCAACTTTAATGGCTTACAAAAAGTTTGCTGACATTATGATTCAGAAAGAACATCTGGATAATTTTCATGTCGCTTTATCGCGTGAAGCAGAACATATTTATGTGATGGATTTGATTAAAAGAGATTCCTCTTTCTTTACGAATCTATTTAAAAAAGGTGGTGTCGTTATGATTTGTGGTTCACTTGCCATGCAGAAAGATGTTGAATCAATTTTAAATGAACTGTGTCTTTCAAAAGGACTAAAAACACTTGAAGAATATAAAGCGAATAAACAATTTTTAACGGATTGTTATTAGAGTAATTTTAGATTGTTGATTTTCAACTTTCGACTTTCGACTTTTTAATACATTTTCATGCATAAATTATTATCCTATAAAATTTCATTCTTTTTTGTAATTATTTGCTGTTTATCTACACATTCGCAAGTATTACGAAAAAGAACTACGCTTTTGATGGGCGGACGTTTTGATATTTCTATTGTAGACAAAGATACTCTTTCTGCAGAAAAAAATATAGATGAAGTTATAGCTGAAATTACACGAATTGAAAATTTAATTTCCGATTGGAAACCCACTTCTCAAGTTTCTGAAGTGAATCAGAATGCGGGAATAAAACCCATTCAAGTAGATCGCGAAGTTTTTGAATTGGCACAAAGAGCCATTAAACTTTCTAAAATTACAAATGGCGGATTTGATGTTAGTTTTGCTGCTTTAGACCGTATTTGGAAATTTGACGGTTCGATGACTGAAATGCCTTCAGCGGAAGCCATAAAAAAATCTGTTGAGAAAGTTGGTTATAAAAACATCATTTTAGACAGCACAGCATCGACTATTTTCTTAAAGCTAAAAGGAATGAAAATTGGTTTTGGTGCTTTAGGCGAGGGTTATGCAACTGATAAATGCCGCGCCATGATGATCGCAAAAGGTGTTCAAGCTGGCATTGTAAACGGTTCTGGTGACATGAGCACTTGGGGAAAACAGCCCAACGGAAAAGATTGGAAAATCGGAATCACGAATCCGTTTAAGCCTGAGAAGATTTTAGCTGCCGTTCCGCTAAAAGAGGGCGCTGTAACTACTTCTGGCAGTTATGAAAAGTTTGTTGTTTTTAACGGAAAACGTTACTCACACATTATAAATCCTGCAACTGGTTATCCTGCAACTGGTTTATGCAGTGTTACGGTTTTTGGTCCGAACGCAGAAACCGCTAACGGATTAAGCACTTCTATGATGGTTTTGGGACAAAAAGAAGGTTTGCTTTTACTTCAAAAATTTCCTAATTATAGTTGTGTAATGATTACTGATAAAGGGAAAGTTGTTAAGTCTAAGAACTTCTCTTATAAATTATGAGTTATGAATTATGAGTTATGAATTGCCTCCGGTTTTAGCTGGGGGATAAATAATTCTACATAAAAGGCTTTAGCCAAAATAAGTTTGGCTAAAGCCTTTTTCATTTGTTTTAAAAATGACCTCCAGCTAAAGCTGGAGGCAACTCATAAATCAACTTTGCGTCTTAGCGACTTTGCGAGATTATTTCATTTCAATGATCAGAAAAATACTTTGCGCATATCCTTCGACTTCGCTCAGGAAGACAACCGAATCATCAATTCGTAACTCACAACTCATAACTCACAACTCATAACTCATAATTCATAACTCATAATTCATAACTCATAACTCATAACTCATAATTCATAACTCAAAAAAAATAATATTAAAATAACATTAGAATCTTCATTGCAATTCTAATAATCTTCTAATTACTTTATTTAGATTAAATTTAAATTATCATATAAGTTTGCAGCACTTTTACACGCAGACTCAATATGAGAACAATTTTACTACTATTTTTATTTACCATTTCAGCGTGGTCACAAACTGGAAATCTTACAGGAAAAGTGACTTTTGGAACCGATGAATTAGCTTATGGTTCATCAATTATTATTAAAGGAACTCAAAAATATGCTATTGTTAATGATTTTGGTCGTTACGATTTTAAGGGTTTAAAATACGGAGAGTATATCTTGGAAACCTCTTCTATGGAAGGTCAAACAAGAACTACAAAAATTACTATCAACAAACCGAATACAGAACTTAATATTTCTTTAGACCGAAATGGGCCTAAAGATTTACAAGAAGTTGTAATCAAAAAATCTTCTATTAGAAAAGAAATAATGGAGAAAGGTTTTGCTGTAAATGTTATCGAAACACAGGAAGCGGCAAAAAGAAATCTTCAAACCAACGATTTATTGGATCGTTCTGGAGGTGTCAGAATTAGACAAAATGGAGGTTTAGGTTCTGCTGTAACTTACAACATTAACGGGATGTCTGGAAATGCTATTCGTATTTTTATTGATGGAATTCCTATTCAAACTTATGGCGCTTCGTTCAGCTTAAATAGTATACCGCCAGCTTTAATTGAAAGAATTGAAGTTTACAAAGGTGTTGTTCCTGCAAATTTAGCAGATGATTCTCTCGGTGGCGCCATTAATGTGATTCTTAAAAAAGGATCCAAAAACATGATTGCGGCTTCGGTTTCTTATGGTTCTTTTAATACTATCCAATCGAACTTTAGTACAACTTATAGAGACAAATCTGGTTTTACTGTTAAAGCCAATGGATTTCAAAATTATTCTGACAATGACTATGAAGTTTGGGGAAGATTTGTATATAATATTGCTCCTAACGGACGCTATGAATATATTAGGGCGAAACGTTTTGAAAGCATGTACAGATCCTATGGAGGAAGACTTGAAGCGGGTTTTACTGATGTGAAATGGGCAGATAATTTTTCTATCAGTTATAATGGTTCTGAAGATTATAATCAGATTCAGCACGGTCAGTACATGACTAAACCTTATAAAGGACGTTTTAGTGAATCTGCCGCAAATGTTTTTAGTCTTAATTATAATAAAAAAGATTTCTTAATCAAGAATCTAGATTTCTCGATAATTTCTGTTTACAGCCATAGAAATGATATGGTTAACGACACAGTAAAGTGGAATTACAACTGGAATGGTGAAAAAGCTATAGGATTATATGGTGAGCCTATTTTGTCTGTATTTGGCGCACAACAGGGAGCACCTACAATGAACCATCAAAAATTGAATATTTTTAATACAAGAGCTGGTTTAACGTATAACATTTCTAAAAATCATAAGATTCTTGCGAACGGAATGTTTTATACTGTTGACAGAAATGATAAAGATGAGATGCTGCCAGAATTGATTCGTAATTTTTTGGCTACGAGAGATTTGGATAAATCTGTTACTTCTTTTGCTTATGAAATGCAGGCTTTTCAAGCACGCCTAAAAGCTAACTTTTTTGTCAAAAATTATTATTTAAAAAGAGAACAAGTTACCCCCACAATATTAATAGGCCAAGATGGTCAGAGGTCTGTGATTATGGATACTGACATTAGAAATACGAACTTTACAGGATATGGTTTTGCATCTTCATATGCTGTTGTTCCAAAGGCATTGATTATGTTTTCTGCAGAAAAAGCAATTCGATTGCCAAATGAGAATGAAATATTTGGACTTCCAGGCCAAAACATTTTAAGCAATCCTAATTTAGGTCCCGAACAAAGTAATAATTTCAATGTTGGTTTACGATTAGGACCTTATTTAATTAATAATCATAAGTTTTCATTCTATGGAAATGCTTTCTGGAGAAATATTCAAGATAAAATTGTACAGCAAATAAGTAATCGAGTTAATGAAGCCGTTCAAGCTACCCCATTCGTAAATTTAGGAAAAACACAATCTGTAGGTTTTGAAACATCTATTCAATACTCATTTAAAGAAAGATTATTCGCAGGAGTAAATCTTTCAAAATTCAATTCTATATATAAAGATAGGTACGATGAAAATGGAAATACCATTATTCACTATAATAAACAGCTCCCAAACGAGCCTTATTTTACTGTAAATGGAAATCTTCAATATAATTTTAAAAATGTAATTCAAAGTAAATCAGAATTAAACCTCTATTACTACTGCGGTTATGTAGCTCCTTTTTACACTTCTTGGCTTGAAATTGACAGAACAACAGCTCAGTTTCCTCAGGATTTAGGTCTAAGTTATGCCTTCCCAAACAAACAATTTGTAGTGAGTTTTGATGCTAAAAATATTTTCGATGAGCAAGTCTATGACAATTTCGCCGCTCAAAAACCAGGTAGAGCTTTTTACATCAAGCTCAATTATACGATCAGTAAATTTTAATCACATTATAAATAACTAATTTTTTAAATCCATAAATATGAAAAAAAACACATTAAAAGTATTAACCTCTGGTTTATTACTAGGTGCGTTAGCGCTAACCACTTCTTGCAGTAGTGATGACAATAATAAAAATACAGAACCAGTAAACCCAGTAACAGACGGAAGATGGATTACTGTAGCAGGAGCTTTAATGCAAACCGATCCAGGAGATGGAAATGGTGGAACAAGAGTTTATTCTATCAGTAAAGAAAATGCAATCGATCCTAATTTTTCTGTAAATGTTTACGATAATGGTATGGCTGTTCAATCTAGCAGAACGGCTCGTTTACAATCTTCTGTAGACGGAAATACTCTTTTCAACATCACTTACACAGGTGCAAATGGTGGAGAGTTTATGACTTACAAAGTAAATGGAGGAAAAAGTTTTACTGAATCTACAGCAAAAGTTAACATTTCTCAATATGCAGGAACATCTCCAAGATGGAATAAAATTTTTGATGGAGATAAAACTGGTATTGCAGTAAATGTAACTGCTCCAGTGGTAAACACGAATCCAGATAAAACATACAAGTACACTAGAGGAACTGCTACTGTATTATCTTTAGATATGCAGCAAACTTTAATTTCTGCTTTTAAACAATATGAACTTCCATTAACTGCTGAAGAAGAAGCACAAGGACACCACATTTTCCGCTTAGATGCTCCAACATTAAACAAAGCTGGAGATAAATTAATCATTGGAACATGGATGCGTAAAACAGATCCTGCAACAGGACAAAATCAGGCAACTTTTACACGTTTAGGATCTAAATCTCTTATAGTTGATTATCCTGCTTTAACAAATCCTCAAATTATTACTTCGACAGTTGCTTTTGGTGACACAAGTGGTTTTAGAAGCTTTAACAGTTTTGTTGGAACTGACGGAAATATTTATCAAGCAACACAAAGAGATACTGAAAAAGGTTCTTATATTTTAAAAATCAATCAAAACAATCAATATGACAATTCTTATGTGTTTAGCTTAGATACAGCTTTAGGAGTAAAAGGAACTTACATTGATGCTTGGAGATATGCTGGAAACGGAATTGCTTATGCAGTTTATACTCAAAATGGGACCGATCAAGGTTTCTTAGCAAGACTTGATTTAAACACAAGAACAGCTACAAAAGTAGAAGGTATTGAGTATGATGCTAATTTAGATTTTGGTCAATACCAAGGTTTTGTAGTTGATGGAAATAATTTCTACATCGCTGTTACACCAGTTGGAAAGGATGGTAACATTTATGTAATTGATATTCCTTCTGGAAAAGTTACTAAAGGTGCAAAATTGGTTAACAAACCAGGAAACCACTACATTGGGGTATTCTAAAAATATACAACTGTGAAAACAGTCTGTGAAAATTCATCACTTGAGTTTTTTTTTAATCGAACATTCCGCTTCTATTTATAGTAAGCGGAATGTTTTTTTATAATTAAAATTTTGAAGCAAATTCTGCTGCAAAATCTTCTAATTTAATTTTACCAGTTGCATTTCCATCATTATTTAAGAAATCGGCAGCAATGGTTTCGTTTCTTAATCCAGATCCCATTTCGGTATATAAACCAGCCATTTCTTCTGGAACTCCAGCTTGAATCATTCCTGCTAAATATTGCTCATCTGTAAATTCAATCCAAGGAAGTTCTGGTTTGCCAATTGCAGTTCCAAATGCTTTTACAATTTCTGAAGGTGTTTTTACATCACTAATGATATAACGAATATTTTTACCTTCTTGATTTTTCTGTAATTCTTCGGCAGCAGCATTTGCAATATCTTCTGGATGCACTAACGGAATACGATTTGATGCTGGAAAATTTGCTCCCATAATCCCTGCTCCTTTTATCATCGGGATGTCATTATAGAAATTAATGTAGAAATATCCTGCTCTTAAAAATGTGATAGAAACGTCTAATTTCTCGTAAATCTTCTCAATATTATACAAACCTGCAATTGGCCCATTTCCTGTTGGTAAATCTGCTCCAATGCTGCTTAACATTACGACTCTTTTAATATTGGCTGTTTGGATTGCTTTCGCGAAAGCGGCACCAGCATCGGTAGTATTTTTAACAATATTTACTCCACCCATATTTGGAGGCGTCATCGCAAAAAGAGCATCTGCACCAGTAAAAGTTTTAGAAAGAAAATCAGCATCACTAACTGATCCTATTGCGGCTTTTGCCCCTAAATCTTCAATAGCAGATTTTCTATCTGCTTTACTGCTAATAACAGTTACATCGTGTCCTGATTGTACTAATTGTACCGTTAGTGGCTTTCCTATGTTTCCTAATGAACCTGAGATTATAATTTTCATCTTAAAATGTTTTTTATTTAACAAGACAAAGGTATCTTTGTACTTACTTTTACACAAGTACTTACCCTAAAGTATGTATCATGACAGCAATTAAAGAATCGTCTACTATTCAGGAAAACAAGCAGTATGCGTTGGAAAAATGTCCTGTAACTTTTGTTATGGAGAAAATTGGAGGTTACTGGAAACCTATTATTTTATATCATTTATCGACTGGAGATAAACGTTACAGCGAATTGAAAAGAGCAATTCCTGCTGTAACAGAAAAAATGCTTATTCAGCACTTAAAACAACTGGAAGCAGATGGATTGGTCATTCGTGAAGCAAAACCCGTTGTACCTCCGTTTGTAACTTATAAATTAAGTAATGCAGGAAATGGTTTGCTTCCTGTAATTGATGCCATGGCTTCATGGGCTTTCAAAATGAAAGACGGCGTCTATAATATTTAATAGACACCGTCTTTTCTAACAAACAAAAACTAATTAACTTAACTTTTATGTGAAACTGAACAGGCATTAATTTCACTAGTCGACTTAATTTATTGTATTGAATAATGCTTTATTTAATTCTGTTTGATAAAAACCAAAGCTTCTTCATAATTGGCAATTTGTATGAGTGCGTTATAAATATATTTAGCAACTAACGCTCCTCCATTTGAATTAATCAGCTCAATATCATCATCTGGCGTGTGGTATTGCGGATGTCCGCCTGTATGGAAACCAACTGCCGCAATAGATTCTTTATAAAAAGAAACATGATCTGAACCGCCGACATCTCCTGCATGAATAACAGGATTTAATCCTGAGTTTTCTTGCAGTTTTCTCATTAATTCTACACCGTTCGGAAAAGTTCCTGCTCCGCCCATATAAAGCTCTTTTTTATCATTTAATCTTCCGACCATGTCCATATTCAGCATTACTTTTATGGCTTCTTTGGGAACCGGAGAATGATTAATAAAATACTTTGAACCAAGCAACCCTTCTTCTTCTCCACTAAACGAAATAAAAATGATGCTTCTTTTTGGTTTTACTTTTTGTTTCGAAATTTCTTCTAAAATGCACAACAAAGCTGAAACTCCCGACGCATTATCATCTGCTCCGTTATGAATGGCAAAAGCCTCTTTCTTTTTACTTCCAGAACCTTGTCCGCCCCAGCCCCAGTGATCATAATGCGCACCGATTACTATGTATTCGTTTTTTAAATTGGGATCTGAACCTTCAATATAACCAACAACATTTTGCGTTGCCACTGTATCCGATTTCATTTTATTGATTCCTTCTTTGACAAATACTTTGAAAGGCTGATAGAAACTATCTTTGAATTGCTGTAAACCATATTTCTTAAAATATTTTTTGATATATGCAGCTGCATCGTTATTTCCTTTAGTTCCTACAAAACGTCCTTCCAATTTATCTGATGAAAGAAATTTGTCATGTTTGTAAAAAGTCTTAGCCATTTGTGCATTCACGAAAGTGCAGCAAAAAAATGCAGTTGTAAAAAGAAGTTTTAATTTCATATTTAATTATCTATAAATGAGACGCGGATGAAACGGATTTGCTTTGCAAAAACGCGGATACACACAGATATTATACAAAAACAGAATAAAAAAATCCGTAAAAAATCAGCGTTTTCACGAAGTGAATCCGTTTTATCAGCGTTCTATTATCTTATAAATCAAAAGAAATATGTTTAATATATTTTCGATCATAAGTATACAAAACATGTATTTTCTTGTCAGTGGTTTGGATAATGGCTGGATAACTGAATTCTCCTTTTTCTTCTTTTTCTAGATCGAATAATTTAGTCCATTTTAAACCATCTTTAGAATATTCTACGTCTAAAATATTACGTCCGTTAAACCAGTCTTTTCCAATTGGAAGCGGATTATTTACTAATAAAAACAGATTTTTGTTTACCGTTAGAGCATCGATACCCGAATTTGAATTAATGACATTTATGGTATTTGTTCTTATCCAGCTTTTGCCATTGTCTCCCGACCAGCTCGAAACTACTTTATTGTGTTTGCTTCGAGACAGCATCTGAATATCGCTCTTACTATGAATTAAAAATGTGGGCTGAATGATATCGAAATTTTGATTGTTTTCTACCGCAATTTTCTTCCAAGAATCTGTAGCTTCTGTATATTCTTCAACATGCACGCGCCATTCGTCTGTACTCACACTTTCTGTGCTGCTTCCGCATAAAATTACACCAGGAGTAGTTTCGATTGGTTTGTTTCGAATTGGCCCTAAAATTCCTTCTGGAAGATATTTTGGTTCTCCCCATGTTGTTCCGTTATCTTTCGAAACCATCATAGCGCCAAACCATTCCCTTGGATTTTTTCCAATTTTATAAAACAAATATAAATTCTGACTTTTGCTTTTAAACAAAACCGGATTCCAACAAGGAAGCGTATCTCCGTTTTTAATCAATGGCTGAATTAATTCTTTTGGTGCAGACCATTTCTTGTCTTTATAAGCCGAAATATAAATTCCGACATCTTTTGCACCTTCATATTTTCCGCCAAACCAAGCGGCTAGAATTTCGTTTGGTTTGTATTCAACCAAAGTTGAGGCATGGCTATTTGTTGTAACAGGCGGATCGGCAATATAACTGCTTTCGATATTAACAGCCTTAATTTGTGCTTTTATTTCACTAGAAAAAAGAAATAAAGCCAATAGCGCTGCAACAGTATATTTTGTCTTTAAAATCATTTTATTTTGATGAAAATTAATAATTGTATGTTATGAATTAAAGTTGGGGCAAAAATTCACTGGAGTATTTATAAAACAAAAGGAGAGTTACCTCTCCTTCTGCTCAAGTAACAAATCGATTGATCTTTTACTTTACCAAATTAATTATTTTGTGTCCCACCAAAGTCTTGTTCCACCAGAATCTGGACCTCCTAATTTAGAGATTCCTTCATCTACGCCTGCTTTGTTTGATGAGTACTCATTTGTCGTGTAAATAATTCTTTTCATCAAAGATTTACCCACTCCAGCATCTGGATTATCTGTATTTAAAATTGGATAGATTACTTTAGCATCGCTTCTTCTTAAATCTGCCCAAGACTCCCAAGATTCAGGGAAAATTGCTAAGTACTTTTGAACTGCAATTTGTGTTCTTTGATTTGATTCTGTTGAAGACCAAGCAACTGGTAATTTTACTGGAATATCTTGTAAATCTAATGTAGGATATACTGTTAAAACGTTTGGCAAAGTTGGTAGAGTTGATCCTGAAATATAAGCATTAATTGCTGTTGCATCAGTAATTCCCCATTGTATCATAGATAATCTAATACCAGCCTCATACAAAGTTTTAGCATCTCCGCCCATGTTCCATCCATTTAAAGCTCCTTCTGCTCTACTTAAGTAGTTTTCAGAAGCCATAAAGATTTCGATGTTTTTAGTTTCGCTAAGTGTGTTAGCTGCTCCATTTCCTAAAACATCATTATTAAAAGTAGAGAATTTAGTAGCTCCAAATTGATCTTGTAAACCTCCAACTGGTTTTCCTCTATAAACTCCTATATCAATTGGAGAGAACCATTTTGCTAAACGCGGATCGTTATATCCTACTAAAATACTTTCCATAGAAGAAGTCATTACATAACCCCAGCTGTTTACAATCATGTTTAAATTGTTTGGAGTAATGTTACTAACTTTAAAGTATGCACTTTGATCGTTTGTTTGCATAACTCCTGCTGCTACAGCAGCTTCAGCTTGAGTTTTTGCTCTTGCAGGATCTTTATCAGAAATTCTTAAAGCTAAACGTAATCTCAAACTGTTTCCAAAAACTCTCCATTTGTCAACATTACCTGCATAAACTCTATCATTTGGTGCAAGAGAGGCAACAGAAGTTGCAGAAGTAGAGGTTAATGTTGCATTTGCCTCGTCTAATAATTTAAAGAAATCGTCGTAAATAAAATCTACACTATCATAAGGTACACTTTCTTTACCATTACCAGCTTGAGTGTAAGGAAGTGGGCCATAAGCATCAACCATTTGGTTGTACATAAAAACTTTCCAAATTTTTAAAACTGCCAATGCTTCTGTATTTCCTTCAGACGCTTTAATTGCATTGTTTAAGGCAGGAACTGCAACGGTATAAAATTTTGACCATGCACGCCCTTCATATCCATTAACAAAAGCATTTCTTTCTGTACCATAAGGAACACTATGATATTGCACAAAAACAGATGGCAAAATACCTGTTGCAATTCCCCATGTTCCATGATCATCAACTCCTGGAGACGAATAAGAACCGTTGTGAATTCCTGCATATAATGCAGATGCAAATGCTGGACCAGCTAATGTTGCATCTAACTGATCTTCAGTCAATGAATTAGGATCTTTGTTTATTTCATCAAAATCGCTAGTACAACTTGATAAAATCGAAACTGCCATTAATGCAACTCCTAATGTTTTTATTTTAAAACTATATTTCATGATATCTCTTTTTTAATTAAAATCCGAATTTAACATTCACTCCATAATCTCTTGTTGATGGAATGTTGAAAGATTCTATCCCTTGTAAGTTACCTGTACCTGCTCCAGCTTCTGGATCAAAGTATTTAGCTTTGTTTAAGAAGAAGAACAAGTTTCTACCTACTAATGAGAAATCGATGCTTGTAAATCCTGAGTTACCTAATAAACGTTTTGGCATTGAGTAACCAAAAACAAGCTCTCTTAATCTGATGTTTGTTGCATCATAAATAAATGGTTCTGCAATTGGAGTTCTTTGTCCGATTGCTGTCCAATATTGTTCAGCGTTAATGCTTGTTGTATTTTTAGTGTAAGTTCCGTTTCCGTTATCTACAACACCATCAACAATGATTCCGCCATTTCTTCCTGCTAAAGTAATATCGCTTACCCCTAAACCAGCTTGTCTAGCTTGAGTGTATGAAATAACTTCGCCACCAATTCTGAAATCAACTAAGAAACTTAAAGAGAAATCTTTGTATTTAAAGTTGTTTTTAAAACCTGCAGTCCAATCTGGGTTAAAGTTACCAGCGCGAACATCAAAACCATTTGTTGCTAATGGAATACCTGCGCTATTTACAAGAATTTCTCCAGCATCATTTCTTTGGAAACCTTTAATGTATAAATCACCATACTCACCTCCAACAACAACTTTACTTCTAACTAAACGTCCCTCACCAATTACTAACTCTTCTCTTCCTTCAAAGATAGATTTTACTTTTGATTTATAAGAAGCGTAATTTGCTGTAATATCCCAAGTAAAGTTTTCTGTTTGAATTGGAGTTGCAGTAAGCGTTAACTCGATACCTTTATTTTCAATATCACCACCATTTACAATAGCTCTAGAGAATCCAGAAGACTCAGGTGTATTAATGTAGAAGATTTGATTATTAGTTAATGTATTGAAATACGTGAAATCTAAACCTAAACGGTTGTTGAAGAATCTAACATCAGCACCTAACTCTGTAGAAGAAGAAATCTCTGGTTTTAAGTTTGGATTTGCTTTTGTATTTTGTCCGTACAACATACCACCATTTCCTCCAATGTAAGAGAATCTTTGTTGAGTCTGATACGGATCTGTATCGTTACCAACTTCTGCGTAAGAAGCTCTAACTTTAGCAAAACTAATTACTTCTGGTAATGTAAACATATCAGAAAGAACTGCAGAAAGTCCGAAAGATGGATAGAAATAATCTGTTGGTAATGTAGAAGACCAGTCATTTCTAGCTGTTAAATCTAAGAATAAATAGTTTCTGAAACCAATTTGACCAAATCCGTAAACAGAGTTAATTCTTTTTTCTGAAGCTGTAGAAGTAGATTGAACCGTTTGAACGTTTGATAAAGCGAAGTAATTTCTTTTACTTAAAACACCTCCAGAATTTAAAGCTGAATTATTTTGTTGCAATGAACTTGCACCAGCGTTAAGACCAACAGAGAAATCTCCGAATTTTTCATTATAAGAAAGTAAAGCATCAATGTTTAACTCGCTTACTGTTTCATAAGATTCACTATAAGAACCTAAGTTACTATTGAAAGCAGCCGTTGCATATCTGTTTCTTACGTTTTTGTTTGTCATTTGATCTAAACCAGCTCTACCTTGTAAGCTTAACGTTTTTGTAAACTCATATTTAAGAGAAGCTAAACCAATAAATCTATTTCTTTTATCTGTACGAGCATCGTCTCTTAAAGCAGACCAAAATGGGTTTCCACCTGGAGCTCCTGTTTCGTCAAGGAAATAGTTTACTTGTCTTTGTCCTGCAGCATCAATATATTCAAAGTCTTTGTAATCTCTGTAAGCGATACTACGAGGCAATAAATAAGCAGATGTTCCGATAGATTCTTCACCAGTTCTCAATAAGTTATCAATATCTTGAACGATGTAGTTTGTTTTTACATCTAAAGATAATTTATCAGAAATTTTGCTTGTCAATCTTAAATTAAGATTATGTCTGTCCATTTGGTTTCCTCCAACAATACCTTCAGCACGTGTGTTAGTATAAGAGAAATAACCTTGCGCTTTTTCGTTACCAGCTGTAACTGTTAAAGTGTTTGCTAAGTTATAACCTGTTTTGTAGAAATCAATAACGTTGTTTGGCTGTGGAGAATAACTTTGTGTAGCTGGCCCAGCATAATTTGGATTACGAACTAACTGCCAAGAAGAAACCTGACGTCCGTCTAAAGGCGCACCCCAGCTTGAGCTTGAGTTAGAAACATAATTTCCGTTTGTACCTTGTCCGTACTCATTTTGTAAATTCATCAAGTTATAAGCAGAAGATGCCATAAAGTTAGATGATAACGAAACTGAAGTTTTTCCAGATTTACCAGATTTAGTTGTAATTACGATTACACCATTTGATGCTCTAGAACCGTAAAGTGCCGCTGCAGATGGTCCTTTCAAAACAGTCATCGAAGCAATATCTTCAGGGTTAATGTTTGAGATACCATCAGGCTGTGTTGTTCCTCCTGTATCAATATCAGGATTTGTATTGGTTGTTCCGTTACTAATTGGCACACCATCTACTACATAAAGAGGCTGGTTGTTTCCGTTAAGAGATCTGTTACCTCTTAATGTAATTCTAGAAGAAGAACCAACACCATTAGAAGTTGTAGAGAAGTTAAGACCAGCAACTTTACCAGAAAGTGAGTTGGCAACGTTTAATGATCTTGCTTCAGACAATTCGTCTACAGAAACATTCTGCGCAGAATATGTAATTGCTTTTTTCTCTCTTTTAATACCAAGAGCGGTAACAACTACCTCTCCTAATTGCTGCGTATCTGGACCTAAAGATACGTTAATTGTAGATTGTGATCCAACAGCAACTTCTTTTGTAGAAGATCCTACATAAGTAAAAACTAAAACTGCTGATTGATTAGGACAATTAATGCTGTATTTACCATCAAAATCTGATGAAGCACTTGTTTTAGTTCCTTTAACAATAATATTTGCTCCAGGAATTGGAATTCCGCTTTGAGCATCTGTTATCGTTCCTTTTACTGTTGTCTGCGCTTGTAGGCTTTGAAACCCAAAAAGGCATATGACAAACAGTAATTTTAGTACGCTTTTAATCATATTAGTTGTTTTTTTAGAGTTAATAACATGTTAAACTTAAGAATACATTCTGTTAACAAAATATAATTTCGACAAATGACAATTTTTCAAAGGTGTTGGTAAATCTTTGGTCATATATTGAAAGAAAACGTTTTCATTTGTAATCCTACTCTGCCTTATAAAAAAGACCAAAATCTATTAATCGAATAGAAATTGGCCTTTTTTGATTGTATTCATTTTTTTAACTAAAAATCGTTTAAAATTATTCGGTGTTTAACACTTTTTAGTTAGAAACCTTGAATTTGGTTTTTAGAAGATCTATTGAGTTTCCGCCAACCATTACTTCGAAGTCTCCTGGCTCTACAACAAACTTCATTTGCCTGTTATACAGGCCTAATTCGTCTTTTGTAAGTGTAAATTCAACATTTTTTGTTTCTCCTTTTTTAATGTTCAATCGTTTAAAACCTCTTAAAGTTTTCTCCGGAGTTGTTACAGAACTGTAAACATCATTTACATATAATTGTACAACTTCATCTCCATCTAAATTTCCGGTATTTTTCACATCAACAGAAACTTTTACTTCTCCGTCTGGTTTGATTTCGTTTGCACTGATTTTTAAATTAGAATATTCAAACTTCGTGTAACTCAATCCGTAACCGAATGAATATAGAGGATGTTCGCTTTCTGCAACGTATTTATGTATCGCAGACGGTTTTTGGTTATAATATATAGGTAACTGTCCAACCGATTTTGGAACCGTAATCGGTAATCTACCACCTGGATTGTAATCTCCAAATAAAACATCTGCTACAGCTCTTCCTCCTAATTCTCCTGGAAACCATCCTTCTAAAACTGCTGGAATATTTTCAGCAATCCAGTTTGTAGAAAGCGGACGACCGTTTAATAACACACAAACTACTGGAGTTCCTGTTTTTTGAATCGCTTCAATCAATTCTTGTTGCATTCCGTGCAAATCCAAGCTTGCAACGTCTCTATTTTCCTCAACCAATTCGTTTGATTCTCCTAAAACTACAATTGCAACATCTGCCTTTTTAGCGGCATCGATTGCTGGCTGCATATCTACTTTTTCTAAGTTCCAACGTAAGTGAGCTCTAGCTCCCCAGCCGCCTTCCCACATTTCAATGCGGACTTTGTATTTCTTTCCTGCTTCAATATTTTTAGGAGTGGTAACAATGCTTGTTGCTCCTTTTGTCCAGTTGTCGATAACCAATTGATCATCAACCCACATTCTGATTCCGTCATCTGAACTTAAACCTAACCAACCATCAAACGATTTGTCTGATTGAATATAGCCCGTCCAACGAATAGAGAAATCATCCACATTTACACCATCGCCAGGAGCCCAAGGCCAGTCAAATTCTAATTGGCTGTCAATACGAGTTAAAGCTGGAGTTCCTTGTAGCTCTCTGTTATTGAAATATTCTCCCTTTAATCCGTTTTGAGATCCGTCTGAAGTGAATAAATATTTAGATGGAATAGCCTGCCCCTTTACGATCAAAGGAACACCTTCTTGGTAAACAACATTTGCTGTTTTTCCCATTATTTGTTGCACACCTTCGTAAACCGTCATTCCAACACTATTTTTAGGTGCATAACCTCCAAGTCTTGAAGCGTTTGCATTTGGCCCGATAACAGCAATGTTTTTAAGGTTTTTACTTAATGGCAAAATATTATTGTCATTTTTTAATAAAACCATTGATTTTTGAGCTGCTTCTAACGCAACAGCTTGGTTTTCTTTAGTATGAAAACGCTCTTTAATCAAGTTTTTATCTGTGTACGGATTTTCAAATAATCCCAATAAAAATTTCAAACGTAAAACTGCTCCCGCTGCACGGTCGATGTTTTCCATTGTCAATTTCTTTTCATTTACTAATTCAATAATTGTATTTTGCCAGAATTCATTAGAAAAATCGTAAAACTGCATATCAACTCCTGCAGAAACAGCTTCTCTAATCGCATCTTTTGGAGAATCAGCTACTTTGTGAGTTGTCTGAATGTATTTAATTGCTCCTAAATCTGAAACTACAAGTCCTTTAAAACTCCATTCGTTTCTCAAAACATCAGTCAATAACCAGTGATTTGCTGCACAAGGAATTCCGTCTAACTC
>NZ_DHEI01000021.1:0-15045 GCF_002399805.1 Flavobacterium sp. UBA4854 | reverse complement strand
GAAGAATTTCCTCCTGCCTGTGGAATACCGTGAACCGCGAAGTGTTTAGGCTCAGCAATAATAGAACGATCCGATTTTAAATCGTCTCCTTGCAATCCTTTGATGAATGCCAAACCAATTTCACTGTTTAAAAATGCATCTTCACCAAAAGTTTCTGCAACTCTTCCCCATCTTGGCTCGCGTCCTAAATCTAAGTTTGGTCCAAAACCAAAATGAACTCCATGAGCTCTAGCTTCCATACCAATTACTTTTCCAACTTTATCCAGAACAGAAGTGTCCCAAGTAGCTCCAAGACCAATGTTCATTGGAAAAGCAGTACTTCCTTCGTCTAAATATCCGTGAAGCATTTCACACATAATCAGTGCCGGAATCCCCCAACGGTTTCCTTTGATTACATTAGTCTGCAAATCATTGATCATTTTCGCTGAACGCGGATAAAGATCATGAATTGCTCCAATGCCCAATTTCCCGATTTTTTCAGCAGACTTACCTTTAGCAAAATCTTCTTTCTCCTTAAAAAAATCTCCTCTATACATATCCATCTGACGCACTTTTTCTTCAAGTGTCATATGGCTTAACAAGTCTTTTACTCTATCTTCAACAGGAGCTTTTGCATCTTGATAAAGATATTTTTTCTGGGCGTGGGTCTGGTTTAAAAAACCAACAGCCATTACAAAAATAATGGCCGTTTTTCTCATTCTTAATTGTAACATAGTTGTGTGTGTTTAATTTTGGATCACTTTAAGCTTTGTCCCATTCACAAAATCATCGTGTGAAATAAAAAAGGTATTAAGTGATTTTCCGTTTAGCTCAATCGAATTGATTTTTCCACCGTTATTGAGTTGTCTTTCAATTACAATGCTTTCTTTTTTATAATATCTTGGATCTAATTTGATCGTCACTCTATGAAACATTGGCGCTGTAATGGTGTAAATTGGATCTCCTGGAGAAATTGGATAAATTCCCATCATCGAATAAACTAACCAAGCCGACATTGTTCCTGTATCGTCATTTCCTGGCAATCCTTTTGGTTCATTTTTAAAATATTCTTGAACCAATTTCTTTACCATATCCTGAGCTTTATATTCTTCGCCTTTTACATAATTGAATAAATAAGGATTTGCAATGTCTGGTTCGTTTGCCATATCAAACTGTTTGATATCAAAGATTTTCTGCAATTGCGCCGAAAAAGCTTGATCACCGCCCATTAATTTCTTTAATCCGATAATGTCGTGCGGAACCATAAAAGCGTACTGCCAAGCATTTCCTTCAATAAAACCAACATTTTCTTCAAAATTAGCTCCAGAAGCAGGATTAAAAGGCTCGTACCATTTTCCGTCAGGCGTTCTTGGACGAAGCAGATTTAAGTTTTTATCAAATAATTTTCTGTAGGATAAAGAACGTTCTTTAAAACGTTTTACATTGTCTTTGTCTCCGAATTCATTGGCCATAAGCGAAATGGAATAATCTGAAATATTGTATTCCTGAGTCGTCGAAACTGGACCTCTATGATCGGTTGTCAAATATCCTTTTTTGATATAATCTTTCAATCCCGGACGAAGCGGATTATTTTCAATATTATCTGCGCCCTTCAACATTGCGTAATAGGCTTTACTAACATCAAAATCATGAATCCCTCTCATATAAGTATCTGTAATTACTATACTTGCAGGATCTCCAACCATGGTAAAAGTTTCAGTGGAATTCAATTCCCATTTTGGTAACCAGCCGTTTTCATCGAACATATCCAACATACTTTTTACCATATCCGATTGCTGTTTTGGATAAACCAAAGACATTAACGGATGTACATTTCTATACGTGT
The DNA here is from genome assembly GCF_002399805.1 of Flavobacterium sp. UBA4854. NCBI lineage: Bacteria > Pseudomonadati > Bacteroidota > Flavobacteriia > Flavobacteriales > Flavobacteriaceae > Flavobacterium > Flavobacterium sp. UBA4854. The sequence continues at coordinate 13,220 of NZ_DHEI01000021.1, read as the reverse complement.
CCCACAAAGAAAATACGGTATAACGAGTATCTTTGGTTTTACGAATTTCACTTCTTTTGATTACGGGATATTGTCCGTTAATATCATTTAAAGTATTTGGATGAATTAAAGTGTGATACAAAGCTGTGTAGAAAATCGTGTTTTCATCTTTTGTACCACCTTCAACCAAAATTTTAGACAATTCTTCGTTCCATTCGTTATAGGTTTCCTTGTAAATTGCGTCAAAAGATCTGTTCCCCACTTCTTTTGCTAAGTTTTCACGAGCATTTTCGATACTTACGTACGAAATTCCGATCTTCACTTCAACCGTTTCTTGTTTATCGAATTTATAGGTGAAATAGCTTCCAATACTATCCCCCACAACGGTTTTGATTGTATTTTCCATCATTCTGGTTTTTCCGTTGTAGCCCATCCATTGTGCTTCGACACCGTTGTATTTCGCAGTTTTTTTCCAAACTCCGAATTTATCGGCAGGTTTAGAAAATTGAGCCACAAAATAAACCGGATAAGCATCTTCTGGGCTATTGTAACAGAATGATCCAACAGAACGCATTCCTTCAATCTCTGTTGAAGAAACCACTTTTATCATGGCACCTTCTTCATTCGTTAATCCTAAACCAAGATTTAGCAAAATATTAGATTGCCCTTTCGGGAAAGTGAATCTGCTAATCCCAACTCGTTTTGAAGCTGTAAATTCGCCTTTTACTTTGTACTTATCAATGTTTACGCTATAATAAGCAGCTTTTGCAACTTCATTAGAATAAGTAGAACCATATTTTAAATGATCGATTTCTACTGCTCCAGTCGTTGGCATCAATAAAATAACGCCCAATTCTGGACAGCCGACTCCACTTAAATTCACTTGACTAAATCCTGTCAAAAAAGTATTTTCATTCACATACGGATTCGAAAGCCATTGACTGTCTTTTTCCATAGGTGTATTTTTAACTCCAGCCACATTAAACGGACTGATACTTGCCATTCCGCGAGGAGCAATTGGTCCAGGATAAGCCGCTCCATAGTTGGAAGTCCCAATAAACGGATTAACAAAATCGGCAGGTTCTTGCGCAAAAATAGTAATGCTAAAAAACAGCATGCAAAAAATACATGCTGTTTGAAATTTGTTTGTATTTAAAACCATAGGTTTCATTCTTATCTGTTAATCGCTTCGATTTTTAAAGTCCAAGCTTCTTTTGCAGGAAGATTGTTTCTTAAGCTTTCTGGAATTACTACTTTAAATCCGTTTCCTTCTTTTGTCCATTTTAAAGAAGTTTTAGAACCTAACATCGTAATCTTTGTTCCTTTTTTAGGACTGATATCTTTTACAGTAACTTCAGCAGGAATTTTGTCTTCTCCTTCTTTAGCTAAATAAAATGCAAATACATTTCCAGCTTTATTTTGTGTAAAACAAATGTTTTCTTCTTTGTAAGGCTCGATTGGTTTTGTATTGTAAATCGCTGTGCTGTTTACTTTCATCCAATCTCCGTAAGCTTGTAATAAATCGTAAGCTCCCTTATCCCATTCTCCTTCTGGACTTGGAGCAACGTTTAATAATAAATTTCCGCCTTTAGCTACAATATCAATCAGCAAATGAATTCCTTGTCTACCAGTCATGTATGTTGCACCTGGAGAATAAGACCATCCACCACCAGCTGGAATACAAGATTCCCAAGGATAAGGCAAAGTTTTAGCAGGAACACGTCCTTCTGGAGTTAAGTAGTTTTGGTTTTTACCATGAACCGCTCTATCAACCACAATTAAACCTGGTTGTTTCTGACGCGCTTTAATTACCAATTCATCCATTTTAGGATCTTGATCTACTACTCTGTGTTTGATGAAACCATTTTTAGATTCGTTTTCTGTAAACTTCTCGTCGTAGTTTTCTTTGATGTTTACTTGATCTCTTTTTCTAACCCATCCTCCATCTAACCATAAGATATCTACTTTACCGTAATTAGAAAGAATTTCTAAGATTTGGTTGTGCGTGAAATCAACATATTTCTGCCATTTTTCTGGATATAAAGACGGATCGTAGTTTACGTTTCTGTCGAATGGCGGAAAATATGGATCCCAGTAGTTTTCGTTATGCCAGTCTGGCTTAGAGAAATAAGCTCCTGTTGAAATCCCTTCGCCTCTAAAAGAATTGAAAATCTCTTTTAGAACATCTGCTTTCGGGTTGGTATGAAAAGGAACATCTTTACTAGTAATCTTGTAATCAGAATATTTAGTATCGTACATATTGAAACCATCATGGTGTTTGGTGGTAAAAACCATGTATTTCATTCCAGCATATTTAGCCGCTTTTGCCCATTTTGCAGGGTCGAATTTTACAGGATTAAAAGTCTTTCTTAATCCTTCGTAATCTTTAATATAGTCATTATAATTAGATGGATTACTTCCTTTTTTACGTTCACACCATCCATAATCTTCAGGACAAATAGACCAAGATTCTACAATACCCCACTGGCTATAAGTTCCCCAGTGCATTAGCAAACCAAATTTTTTGCCTTGCCATTCGTCTAAGTTTTTCAAAACTAACGGATCTGTTTCTGGTACGTATCTTTCATCTTCATAAATCGCCTGAGCGAATATCTGAGCTGAAAATAAAAGGGCGATTATGAATATTCCTTTTTTCATCTTTGATCTAATTTATAATTTATTATTCTTTGTTTTTTAGTTTAGTTTATCAAGTATCGGTTGATCTGTAAAAGTTAATTCTTTTGGAGTGTTTTCGTTAAGTTGCTCCAATACAACAAACTTATTTTCACCTTTGTTCAAGCAACAACCTGGTACGTATAGCGTTTGCTGCGGGCCTACTTTCCAGTAGCGTCCAAGATTGTGTCCGTTAACAAATACAATTCCTTTTCCCCAATTGGTCATATCAAGAAAAGTATCGGCTGGTTTCTCAATGTTTACTGTAGATTCATATAAAACTGGACGTCCCGATTTTATCGTTTCGTTTTTAATAACTGGCACTTCACTCATTGGCATTTTATACATTTCCCAACCACCACTAATTTCATATTCATTAATGAATACAGGAGAAATAATACCTTTAGTATTATGTACAATTTCAGCTCCGTAATTAATACGTCCCATATTTTCAACAAGAATTTCTAAAATGCCGTTGAAAGGAATAGAAACTGTCAGCTCGTAATTATTGAAAACTCTATTCAATTCACCCACCTTAACTCCATTTACATAAACGGTAGCAAAGTCTCTCAATCCCTCAATTTTCAATTTGCCAGAAGAAATTGGCTGCGTAAATCTTTTTCGATACAAAACATATCCATTTCCCTGACTTAATTTTTCAAATGTTAAAGGCTGATCATTTACAACCGCTTTTTCTTTTTTAATCCAGCTTAAAACATCCATACTTGATTTGACAGGCTGATTAGGATATTTTGTAACTGGTATTTTCTCAGGAATTGGTGCTAATTTTGTTTTAGAATACTTTTGCATTACTTCACGTATTGCCATATATTTTGGTGTTGCCCAACCTGCTTCACTAATTGGAGCATCATAATCATAGCTTGTAATATCAGGCTGAATATCCATTTCTTCATTATAATTTGCTCCAGAAGTAAATCCGAAATTAGTACCGCCGTGCACCATATAATAATTAAAAGAAACACCTGCATCAAGATACTTTTTAGTCTGACTTGCAATCTCTTCTGATCCAATTTTAATAAATGGTTCTGCCCAATGATCCAGCCAGCCAGAATAAAACTCTGCGACCATGTAAGGCCCTTGCCCTTTGTGGTATTTATCAACCTGTTTTTTTAAATTCTCTATATTTGATTCTCCATTTGCAGTTGGCAACACGCCTTCAACCATACCACCTTCAAACAGCCAAGCACCATCAGAAGTAAAAAAAGGTTCTGGAAATCCAGTTTCTTTAAGCATATTATAAATTGCAGTTTTGTATGCTTTATGATCTTCAGCACTAATATCGGTTCTTTGAGAAACATAAGAACCAAATTCATTTTCAGCCTGAACCATAATAATTGGGCCTCCTTGATTAGCAAAATTTCCTTTTACTACTGCATACAAATTTTCCAGATACGTTTTACAAGCTTCTAAAAATGCTTTATTATTGGTACGAATTACTAAATCTGGATTGTTTTGCAACCACCAAGGGTAGCCTCCAAACTCCCATTCACCACATGCATACGGACCTGGTCTAAGAATTACATATAATCCTTCACTTTTAGCAATGCGTAAAAACTCTGCCAAATCTCTATTTCCTGTTTTAAAATCCCATACACCCGGCTCAATTTCATGATAATTCCAAAACACATAAGTTGCCACAGTATTCAATCCCATCGCTTTAATCATTTGCAATCGATGTCTCCAATACTCTTTAGGAATACGCTCATAGTGCATTTCTCCTGAATGTATTTTTATAATTTTCCCATCTTTTTGAAATTCTCCATTAGATATAGAAAATCCTTTGGTTTGCGCCTTTCGTAAAAAACGGCATCACGCAAATCAATAATACACCGAGTTTAAATAATATCTTATTCATTTTTTAAAATATTTAATTCACCAAAATCTCATCGACAAATAACCAAGAGCTTTCTCCTTTTGGACTTTTCTTTAAGTTGCCACCGATTACTTTTACAAAACGTGCATTTTGTTTTTGGAAATTGATTTTGAAATCTTTCAACTCCGGAACTGGATTTGCTGCATACGGACGTGTTATTTTTCCAACTTGCGTATATTTAATTCCATCAGTAGAAATTAAAACTTTTACTTGAATTGGGAAATTAACTCCTGCGCCTTGACTTTCTAAAGCTCCAACTGATACTTGCTCAATACTTTCTACTTTTTCAAGATCAATTACCAATTCCATATCATTAACCAACCAAGCTTGCCATTGTCCGTCATGAAAATTTTTACTTCCGCGAATGGCATTTACCATAGTATTAGCATCTCCCTTATAATTCTCATTAAAAGGCGTTAAGTATTTTACTTTTTTCGCAAATCCTTTATGGAAAACAATAGTATCAGTAAATGTTTTTCCAACTGGTTTTTCGTCTTGAAATAAAGAAGCTTTTAAAACTGTAGTTGCTGCAATTTCAATTGGAGCTGGTATATTTTATAGCATGGTGATCGATGCTTTGGTTTCCTAAAACATAGCGGATATCTGGATTTGGAAATTCATTTTTCAATTCCACTTTCACTTGTTTATTTGCCAAATCTGCTGTAGAAGAAGCCGTTACCAAATAAGCGCTTTTTGCATAATTTAATCCCTGATAATCGTAACGTTTAAACATTGAGAACAATCTCGATGTAAAATCGTTCCAATTGCGTTTCTCTTTCGGACTCCATAAAGTCTCTGATAAAGCAGCTAATCTTGGAAAAATCATATATTCAGAATCTTTTGGACCAGCGATATGTTCTGCCCACAAATTGGCTTGTCCGCCTAAAATATGCGAAGCTTCTTCAGGAGTCATTCCTTGTACAACTGGATCAAACTGATATACTTTATTCAACGGATTATAAGCATCAAAGGCTAAAGGTTCTTCATTTTGAGGTCCTTGATAGAAGTTAAAATAACAAGGAGATTCTGGAGACATAATCACATCGTGGCCTTGTTTAGCCGCTTCTGCACCGATTTTCTCGCCTCTCCAGCACATAATTGTTGCACTAGGATTTAATCCGCCTTCCAATACTTCGTCCCAACCGATTAGTTTTTTACCTTTAGAATTAACATATTTTTCAATACGTTTGACGAAATAGCTTTGTAATTCTGCTACACTTTTTAAGTGTTCGTCTTTAATTCTTTTTTGGCAGTGCGGACATTTTGCCCAATTGGTTTTAGTCGCTTCATCACCTCCAATATGAACATATTTTGAAGGAAAAATTGCCATTACTTCGTCTAAAACATTCTGTAAAAACTCAAACGTATTTTCTTTACCTGCACAGTAAATATCTGTTAAAGGCCAAACTCCTCCAGAAGGAACTCCAATTCTCTGCTCAAAACAAGCCAATTCTGGATAAGAAGCAATTGCACTGCTTACGTGTGCTGGCATTTCAATTTCTGGAATTACTTCAATTCCTTTTGTTGCTGCGTATTTTACGATTTCTTTTAATTCTTCTTGCGTGAAGAATCCACCATAAGTTCCTTTTTCGTCAGGATTTGTAGTCAATCTAGCGTTCCAGCTTCTGTTTTCCTGATCTACTCTCCATGCACCAACCTCTGTTAGTTTTGGATATTTTTTAATTTCGATTCTCCAGCCTTGATCGTCAACTAAATGCATGTGCAAAACGTTCATTTTATGCGCTGCCAAACGATCGATTGTCGCTAAAACATAATTTTTATCAAAGAAATGACGTGAAAAATCCAACATTAAACCTCTCCATTTAAAACGAGGTTCATCATTAATAGTCAAACTTGGAATCTGCCATTTTGCAGAAGTAATTGCAAACTGACTTTCAATTGCTTCAGGAAGTAATTGTCTGATACTTTCTAAAGCGTATAGAAAACCATTATTCCCTTTTGCAGAAATAATAATATTAGTCGGATTTACATCTAAAACGTAAGCTTCATTCTTTAAGTTTGGATCTGTTTTTAATAAAACATAATTACTCGCAGGCGCTTTTGTAGTCACTTCTGGTTTCCATCCTGCAGCAGTCCCAAATTTAGAAGCCAAAGCATTTGCAGCATCTTTTTGGAAATCACCGTTTACTACAAATTTTGTGTCTTTTGTGAATTCAAAAACACCTGTTTTTATCAGAGTCTGACTCGGTTTCGGAATGATACGTATATCACTTTCCGTGTAAACTTTCTGCGCGTTAGCCGAGAAAATTGAAGTGATAACGGTTAATAGGAATAGTAATTTTTTCATTCTTTGTTTTTTGGTTTCTCTTCTTAATCCTTTATTGAAAGAAAAAGTGAGATAGTTTTTTTTAGTTTAGTTTGTCATTTCGACTGAAAGGAGAAATCACACTAGAGACTCGTCACAGAATGTCGCTAATCTTTGTCGAATCCCAAGTGTGATTCCTCGTTCCTCGGAATGACAAAACTGTGTCATAAAACTTTGTCAAAGTTTGAAACTTTGACAAAGTTCTAAACATAATAATTATTTCTCCCAAGACATTTTAAATTTCGCGTCTTCCATTCTATGTCCTTTTACATCATCAGAAACGGCGAAATTAAATCCTGATCTTAAACTGTAACCTGCGTATTCACCATTTTTATTCAAAGCAATAAAACCAACTTGTAGGTATTCCATGTCTTTATGGTTTTTATGTTTGTTGTAAATACGTTCTGTAATTTCTTTACAAGCATCATAAGGAGATTTTCCCTGACGCATTAATTCGACAACCATGGCACTTCCGGCAGTTCTAATAACCGCTTCTCCCAAGCCAGTTGCCGCTGCAGCTCCAACTTCGTTGTCCAAGAAAAGACCCGCGCCGATTATTGGGGAGTCACCGACGCGTCCGTGCATTTTCCAAGCTGCACCGCTCGTGGTACATCCGCCAGAAAGGTTGCCATCTTGGTCTAACATTAGCATGCTTATGGTATCGTGATTTTCTATATTGATAACTGGTTTGTATTTTGATTCTTCCAGCCATTTTTTCCAGTCTTTTTCAGATTCAGGAGTCAAAAGATTTTCTTCTTTAAATCCTTCTGATAAAGCAAATTGTTTCGCTCCTTGTCCTGCTAACATCACATGGGGCGTATTTTGCAATACTCTTTTTGCAACAGAAATGGGGTGCATAATTCCTTCTAGGAAACAAACAGAACCGCAATTACTATTATGATCCATAATACAGGCATCAAGAGTTACTTTTCCTTCACGATCTGGATATCCTCCGTAACCAACGCTACGAACATTCGGATCTGCTTCAGGTATTTTCATTCCAGCTTCGATTGCATCTAAAGCTGATTTTCCTTCTTTTAGGTTTTTCCAAGATTCTTTATTCGCAGGCAAACCGTGATTCCATGTCGAAATAATAATTGGTTTGATCTGCTTTTTTTCTTTTGGTTCTGCTGTTTCTTCATTTTCATGATTGGCAGCAAATCCGCTTACGCCCAAAACAGAACTTATGGCTAAAGTGCCTAAAGTGGTTTTCTTAATAAAATCTCTTCTATTTGACATGTCTTTTGGTTTTAATTCAACTTTGAGAAACAAAATGTTCTTAATGTTGCTAATTTAATCAGTAATAATTTTTAATCCCAGTAAAATCGACTACAAGGCCGATTTTACGGCTGCAATTGTTTTTAAATTACTATCCGATAAGGCATTTCCGTCAAAAAATGAAACCCCTGTTGCGCCATTTTTCTTAGCCAGCAAAATCGCTTCTTTCAATTCTGCATCCGATTTTAAACCTGGAATGTAAATTCCTGTATTTACTTTCGTTGGTTTTCCTTCTAAATCGGCTACGCCTTGTTTTGTTGCGTAACCAACCCAGTCAATTTCTTCATCATAAAAACTGTGATAAATCATTGGGTAAACTTCATCAATATTCCATTTATCCCAACGCTGGCGCACCATGTGATCTGCCATTTCTGGATAAGGAAATACTGCTGCCGTTAATTTTTTATTGTATTTGTGTCCGATTTTATACGCATCGTCCACAACCGCTTTTACTGCATTTAATCTGAAATTTTTCCACTCCATATCAATTGAAGTGTTGTGGCTATTTTTTGGATTTTTGTGATGTTCTTTTTCGAATTTGCTTACGCAGGCATCACAATAACAGAAATCAAATTGTGGTAATTCTACATCTTGAACCAAGTTATATTTTGGTAATAAACTAATTGGCAGGAAAATATCTGGGAAACGAATGTAATCTAAATGTACGCTTTCGATTCCTTCTACTTTTGCTAAACCTTCAACCAAACCTAAAACGTGGTTTCTGGATTCTTCTTTAGTTGGGCAAAGCCATTGGTAATAATCTACATACGGACGGTTATCAAAACAAGATTTTCCTTCTTTACTTACTTGATACCAATCTGGATGCTGTAAAGCGATTGAATCATTTGGACGATTCATAGCCATAATCCAAGCGTGTACTTTTAGTCCTTCTTTTTTTGCAAGCGGAACTAATCTTGCTAATAGTTTCGGATCGGTTTGTGTGTTAATTAAAACTTCATCAATTCCGCCATCTTTGTATTTTTTGAATTCTTTTGAATAATCTGCATCCGATTTTTTAGCATCAGCAGTTGTCCAGACTCCAAAAGTGAATTTCCCGTTTTCTTCTGCTTTAGCATCTTTTTGTCGGCACGAGAATAAACTCAGCGAAAGCGCCAAAACTACAATCTTTGAAAAGTTCTGAAATTTATTCGTTCGTAATAATTTTACCATCTTCTTTAATTATTAAGGTTTTGTTTGAAAAAGGACTCTTTACCAAGATATTAAATCCTGATGAATGATTTTCTAAAACTGGTTTTAAAACTTTTCCATCAACAACTATATTTTTTTTACTGATACTTTGTAGTGATTTTGCCCAAGATTTATTTTTATCGAAATATCTCTTTTGAGCACGGTACAACGTATAAAGTTCCCATTTTACTTTTTCTTCCTGCGGAATTGAAAATTTGTCATCGCTTTCTTTTGAAGAGAAGTATACATAAGCCCATTTTTCGGGCTCATGCATATTTATCACTCCCATAGGCGACCAAACCCAATTGTATTCTGGGAGAAATTTTCCTTCTTTATCTTTTTTGCGTTCATATTTTCCATCAACAATATCATGTTGCCAATTTACACGAGAGAAATTGACTCTCCAAAATTTATCTTTCGGAACAATATCATCAAAATAAGATGTTTTATAAACCGACCACGGAATAGCAATTTCTAATGTCCAGCCTTTATCAGTATCTGAAGCATTATTCAAAGTCCCGTCGACTTTTACCGCCGATTTTAATCCGTCGATATTCCAATCGTTTAAAACCGTGTTTTTTTCGCGGTAAGGTTTATTGATAAATAAATCCCAAGCAGTATTTAATGCGTTTATTTCCAATTCATAATAATTGTGAGTATCATTATCTGGATCGATAAAAACCTCAAAATCATTATTATAAAAAATAATAGTATCGCGTTGTTTTAGATTTGCCCAAACATGAGGCTCTTCCATTTTTGCCAGGATATAGTAGTATTTATCGTCCCATAACATTTTGACTTGAGTCTTGTATTTTGGAGTTTCAACGCCTTCTATGTCGACAAAAGGTGTTGTCCAAGATGCTTTTTCCCAGTCTTTATCTGCGCCGTCTCCGTCAATAACAATTTCTTTTGAAGTTTTATAGGCAATATAACTTTTTGGTGTAACCTCTTTTTCAGATTGCGCATAACCCATCAAACCAACAAAAAAAACGGCAAGGGACAATAAAATACTTCTACTATGCATCTTTATATTATAAACTATTATCTTTTGTAAATTGAATTACTTCACTTATTTTTCCGAAAGCGATTGCTACGTGAGTATCTGCAGCACCGTAATAAACTGCTAATTTATCTTCTTCAAAATCGTGTAAAGCTGCACAAGGGAAAACTACGTTTGGAACATCTCCAACCATTTCATAAGTCTCTGCAGGTCCTAATAAATAAGGCTGTGTTCTGTATTTTACTTGATCTGGCGAATCAACATCTAAAAGTGCTGAACCCATTGCATAACGGAAACCATTGCAAGTATTAATAACTCCGTGGTATATCATTAACCAACCTTCTTCAGTTAAAATTGGAATTGGTCCTGCTCCCACTTTTGTACACTGCCAAGCGCTTTGCTCAAACGGACTTGGTTTCATCACCAATCTGTGTTCTCCCCAATATTTCATATCTGGGCTATAGCTAATCCAAATATCTCCAAATGGCGTGTGTCCGTTGTCACTTGGACGGCTTAACATTGCGTATTTACCATTAATTTTTTGTGGAAATAAAACTCCGTTTCTGTTGAATGGTAAAAAGGCATTTTCACATTGGAAAAATTCTTTAAAGTCAAAAGTATAACCAATACCAATTGTTGGTCCGTTGTAACCGTTACACCAAGTAATCCAGTAACGATCTTCGATCCAAACCACACGAGGATCATATTTATAAGCGGATTCGATCATTTCTGTATTTCCAGATTTCATCTCAATTGGTTCGTGATTGATGTCCCAATTGATACCATCTTTACTGAAACCAGCAAAAATATTCATCTGAACCGCTTTGTTATCACATCTGAAAACCCCAGCATATCCGTCTCCAAAAGGTACAACTGCACTATTGAATATACTGTTTGATGAAGGAATCGAATATCTGTCGATAATTGGATTCTCAGAATATCTCCACATTACATCTTTACTGTTTTCGGGTCTGTCTTGCCAAGGAATAGTACTCATTTTTTGTTTTTTTTATTTATTAGTTTTTTTATTCTTTTATACTTTTGTTTGTGACTGTTGTTTTGAACTATCACACACAGTTTTGTCATTTCGACGAAGGAGAAATCTCCACGAGTAACTCTACAAAGATTGGCAACTTACGAGATGGAGCTTTTTGCGAAGATTTCTCCTTCGTCGAAATGACAAACTGTATGGTAAAACTTTGTCAAAGTTTGAAACTTTGACAAAGTTGCTACACGTATTATTCTTCTATCTTACGAACTCTATCCAGCCAAGTAAACTTCAACACTGTAGTTGTCACTAAGAAAACTACCAAAGCCACACCCGCTTTTGGATAATCTCTAATGATGAAATAAATTGGAAGCAGAATCATACTTGACTGCCATACAATACCAATTACACAATTCATCATATCTAGATAGAAATCATTATTTTTTTGGAAAGATTGATCTTCCGCTTTTAATTGTTTGTAAACTGGAGTCCAGAATCCCCAAGGTCTAACATTGCTGTAGAAAGATTTTAGGACTTCCATATCAGTTGGTTTGCTTAAGTAAGTTCCTAAAAGACAACCTAATATTGACATTCCGAAAATTAATGGAAATAAGTAAATGGACGGCACTTGCGAAAGATCATGCAAGAATGTTCCAGGTGCTAGATTTCCTTTGCTTTGGTCTAAAATAAATTGAAGAGAAGCCGCGATTAATCCACCAACCATTCCCCAGAAATAACCCCATCCGTTGAAACGCCACCAAATCCATTTTAAGAAGTTGGCTGCAACGTAACCTCCGTACAAAGCACTTGTAATCCAAAGTGTTAATGAGTTAATTGAATCTGCGAAGAATCCCATGAAAACTCCTAAACCAACCACTAAGAAAGATGAAATCTGACTTACTTTGATATAATGTTTATTTGAAGCAACTGGCTTGAAATATTTTTTATAAATATCATTTACGATATAAGCTGGTCCTGCATTTACGAAAGCCGAGAATCCAGACATGAACGCCGCTAATAAACCTGCAAGAAGAATTCCTTTAATTCCAACTGGGATATAAAGATTTACGACTTTTGGCATTAACAATTCTAAATCCGCGCCGGTTAAATTTACGTTTGCATTTAATTCTGGTGCTAAATTCACTAAAGCAATAACTACAATTCCTGTAATTAATAAATATCTAGGAATGAATAAAATCAAGTTCGTGAAACCACTCATATAAGCCGCTTCTTTTACAGATTTTGTAGAAAGAACACGTTGTAAATCATAACTTGGAGTTGGTCCTGCAACACTCGCGAAGAATCCTTTGAATAAAGTCATTCCAATGAAAGCGCCAAACATTTTGTAACCTTCTGTGTCAATTAATCTATTGAAAGTTTCGAATTTATCGCTCCATTGTGTTTCGAACTCCCATCCGAAGAAAACATTCTTCCATTCTGGTGTAATAACCGAATTGATCTGAATATCTGTATAATTGATGAATGCATAACCAGCGATTAAAACTCCAGCAACAATCATAATAATATATTGTACTACTTCTGTCGCAACTACAGAAAACATTCCGCCTTTAACGGTATAAATGGTTGTTAAGAAAATGATTAACAAAGCATAAGCTTGCTCAGACGTTAAGAAAACTGAACCGTTCATGTGAACAGTTAAATCCCAAGGAAGAATAATGGTTACAAATTTTCCGATTCCAACGAAGAAATAAGCGATAAAACCAATTGTAGAAATAATAGCAAAAATCGCTACAATAATATGCGATGCTTTTCCTGCTTTATCACTTCCAAAACGAGTTAAAATCCATTCAGAACCGGTCATTACTTTTGATCTTCTAATCCAGACTGCGAGGAACATCATGACAAAAATTTGATTCCAGATTGGCCAAAGCCA
>NZ_DHEI01000045.1:42452-46155 GCF_002399805.1 Flavobacterium sp. UBA4854 | reverse complement strand
TTATTGTTTTTGGTAGATAAAGTTGCCGCTGGAACAAACTAAGAAATTATTTATTTCCATATAATTTAAGGTCTATGCTGAAAAGTGTAGACCTTATTTTTTTGATTTTTTTTCTCTCGCAGATCTTGCAGATTTGGCAGATATTATAATTAAAAAAAATCTCCTAAATCTGCAAAATCTGCGGGAGAACTTTTATGCTCAAAGCAATTCAAAAACCGACCACAAAACACTGAAAAACAAATATTTAAAAAACCTATTTCTTTTTTATTTAATTTTGTTTATTAATCTCCGATTCAATCTATTAAACTCCAAGCTCAATTTCTCAAACTATCATTTATTTTTTTGTTTTTACGAACAACATCATTCCGTAGGAATGTTTGATCGGTAGAACTAAATTTAGATTACAAATACACGTTCCGTAGGAACGTTTGATTAATAAAGCAGAGCCTTTCTCTCTAAAAAAACAGGTGTCCCTAAGGGACACACAATGCTACGCAATATATTTTTTCTACCGACGAGATATTCCTACGGAATATTGAATCATATAATTTTAATCTGTTATGCGATGAAATATAATTACTTTTTAATTGCTGTTTTTCTTCTTTTTGTTTCCTGTAAAGAAAAAAATACCGAACCCAAATCAGTTAAAATAAGCGCTTCGCAAGGATGTTATATTCCGAAAACGAACGATAAAGATTGGTACGCCCAAAACAAAAAAGCACCAATTTTTAAAGGTTTAGAAGGTGTTTCTTTTAAAATTACAACCAATAATCCTGAAACGCAGGAATACTTTAATCAGGGAATGATGTTGGCGTATGGATTTAATCATGCCGAAGCAGCAAGATCGTTTTATGAAGCTTCGCGATTAGATCCCAATTGCGCCATGGCATATTGGGGTTTTGCGTATGTTTTAGGTCCGAATTATAATGCTGGAATGGAAGAAGATAATTTTCAGCGTGCTTATAATGCGGCTCAAAAAGCTAAGAAACTTTCTGCGAAATGTTCTCCGAAAGAAATTGCTATGATTGATGCATTACTAGTGCGTTATGCTAAAAATCCTCCTGCAGATAGAAAACCGCTGGACATTGCTTATGCAGAAGCGATGAAAAAAGTATACGCTCAGTTTCCTTCAGATCCAGATATTGGCGCACTTTACGCGGAATCCCAAATGAATCTCCATCCGTGGGATTTGTATGAAAAAGACACCGGAATACCTAAAAAATGGACTCCAGAAATACTAAGCGTTTTAAATGAATTGATTAAAAAAAATCCGAAACATCCAGGCGCACATCATTTTTTGGTTCATGCTGTGGAAGCATCTTCACATCCAGAAAACGGACTTAAAAGTGCTAAATTATTAGAAACTTTAGTTCCAGGTTCAGGACATTTGGTGCACATGCCATCTCATATTTACATTCGTACGGGAGATTACCACCAAGGTACACTTTCAAACATCGAAGCGGTTAAAATTGATAGTTTGTATACAACTGCCTGTAATGCACAAGGCGCTTATCCCCTAGCCTATTATCCTCACAATTATCACTTTTTGGTGGCTACAGCTGCTTTAGAAGGAAATTCAAAATTAGCTTGGGAATCGGCACAAATATTACAACAGCATATGTCTCCTAAAATCATGCGTGAAGCCGGTTGGGGAACTTTACAGCATTATTATAGCATTCCGTATTATATCGCTGTAAAATTTTCGATGTGGAATAAAATTATGGAGATTCCGCAACCTGAAAAAGACCTTATTTATCCAAATGCGATTTGGCACTATGCGCAAGGAATGGCATATCTCGGGAAAAATGATATTGCCAATGCCGAAAAACAGCTTGCTTCTCTGAACCAATTAGCAAAAGATAAAACCTTAAAAGAGGTTACGATTTGGAATATCAATACCACTTATGATCTTGTTCAAATTGCTGCTAATGTACTTTCAGCAGGTGTTGAAGCCAAAAAGAACAATTTGGATAAAGCCGTTACTTTTTTAAATAAAGCAATCGCAATTGAAGATCAGTTAAATTACAACGAACCACCTGATTGGTTTTTCTCTGTTAGACATTATTTAGGCACAGTTTTACTTAAAGCTGGAAAATACGCCGAAGCTGAAAAAGTATACAGACAAGATTTGCAAACGCTTCCAAAAAATGGCTTCGCCTTAATCGGACTTTATAATGCTTTAACCGCACAGAAAAAAGAAAAAGAGGCTTTAAAAATCAAAACCTCTTTTGATAATGCTTGGCAATATGCTGATTTTGAGATTAAGGATTCTTCTAGTATTTTGGAATGATTTTTAGTTTTAATGTTTTTATCATGAAAAATCAGGTCACTAGGTTTATCATTTATAAGGCAAAAAAAATTGCATAAAGTCAGAGATATTTGCTTAGCTTTTTAATTCAAGTTTGGAACTCTTTGCAGAGCGCAGAAATAATTAATTCTCAACTAACTCAATATCCATCGTTTTAATCAATCCGTCTTGAAAAGTATAAATATGCTTTACAAATCCGTCAAATATCAGATTACCTTGAAGATCCTTTACTGTTTGGTGAACTTTTACTTCTAAACTTCCATTTTCTCTTTCATCAAAACCAACTGGCAACACTTTCGGATTTATTTCTGTCCATTGTCTTGTCCAATATTCTCGAATTTCATCATGACCACTAATATAACCTCCTTCCCAAGCTTTTGACCATTGTACATCATCTTGCATTGTAGATAAACAATTAGCTATATTTCTTTCGTTAAAAGCATTGTAAGCCTTTTCTATTATTGGTTCAAATTGATTTGACATATTTGATTGTTTTTTAATTAGTTCTATAAAAGTAGCACAGAAATAATAACTTTTTAATACAAATCTCAATAAATATCAAAACCCTAAAAACCAACTTCAAATATTATCAAATTTTTAATTTTCTCAGTTTTTAGAAAAAAATTAAGAAACCTTACTTTTCAAATTACTATATTTGGCGCACTTTAAACAAATATACTCCCTCCTTTTAAGGAACAAAATTATATAATCTGCTGTACTGTAAATGAAACCTGCAAAGTTCATATATGTCGTTTTACTATCGCTGCTTTCTTTTTTTAGAGGCACCGAAACGTATCAGCCGATTTTAAGCACTAGCAGTTGCATTACCTTAGATAGTGTTGCGGCAGACGACACGCAGATTTTTTCTTCTGACTTTTCTTCTTCTAAAAATCTAGAAGTTCATTACAAGCTCAAAAAGAAAATGAAATGCAGAGCGACTACTTTAGAACAAAGTACGATCAAAGCTCCTTATTTCAGTAATTTAGTCAACTTCAAGCTTTATAAAGAAAGCTTAATCTATGGTATAGCTTCAATATACCATATTGAAAGACATCCTCACTTGCATTTGTACCAGTTATTCTAGACTGATGTATTTCGTTGTTTTTATATTCTAGTATTCTGGAACGATACCTCATTTGCTTATGTGATTGAGCAGTTATTGCTATAAAAACACCTCTAAACGGCACTTTTCTAACAGAGAAGCATCCGAACTCATTTTTATTTTCTGTTTCGATTTTTATCGAAAACAAAATCCAAATTCAAACTCCCGATATTTTAGTATCAAGGGAGCACATCTATTTATTCAAAAATTTAAACCTAATGATGAGCATTTATAAAAATCCATTTCTTTTATGCACCTTGGCTTTATTCGTTTTAGTCTCGTGCGGAGATAAA
>NZ_DHEI01000045.1:40952-42258 GCF_002399805.1 Flavobacterium sp. UBA4854 | reverse complement strand
ATAGTTTCGAGCAAATTTGTTGCCGATGTACATGCTAAAAACAATGTAGAAATTCACGTTCGTATTCCAGGTTTATTAGACAAAGTTTACGTTAGCGAAGGACAAAAAGTAAAAAAAGGGCAAATCCTTTTTAAAATAAGCGATGTTGAACTTCAGATTCAACTTCTAAAAGCCGAAGCCGTTTACAAAAGCGCAAAAGCCGATTTAAGAATTGCAACTGTAGAACTGGAACAGGCGCAAACCCTTTTCAATAAAAAAGTAATTGCAGATAAAGAATTAGAATTATCTAAAGCAAAAAATGATGCCGCTTCTGCGAAATTGGCTCATGCTGCTGCAGAAAGAAAAGCAATCAACCAACAGATTAGCTTTACCACAATCCGCGCGCCATTTGACGGAACAGTTGACCGTATTCCGTTTAAGGAAGGAAGTTTAGTAGAAAACGGTTCATTACTGACTACTGTTTCTCAATTAGACGATGTGTACGCCTATTTCTCAATTCCTGAGAACACCTATTTCCAAATGATGGAAGACAAAGCTTTAAACACGCAAGGCGATATTAGATTGGTGTTGCCAAACGGACAAGTTTACGATCAAAAAGGAGAATTAAGAACTGCTGATGGAGATATCGACAGACAAACAGGTTCTATTCAATACAAAGCAAAATTTCACAATCCGCAAGGGTTTATCAAGCACGGAACTTCTGGCAAACTGATTATTTCAGAGCCAAAAACCAATGCAATTTTAATTCCGCAGAAAGCTGTTTTTTCTATTCAAGACAAACAATACGTTTTCCGTGTGAACAAAGATGGAGTAGTTAAAATGACGAATGTTACCATTGAAACGACTCTAGATGATGTGTATATCTTAAATGATGGTCTAAAAAGCGATGACCTGATTGTACAAGAAGGTACACAATCATTAAGAGACGGCGATAAAATCAACATGAAACAAATGTAGATTATCGATCTGTAAAACAGTTATTTAATTATTTATCTAAAACATTTAAAATGATAGAGTTATTTATCAGGAGGAAAATATTGTCATTAATCATCTCGGTTATGATAGTCCTTCTGGGATTGCTGGCGTTGTTTCAGCTTCCTATTACCCAATTTCCAGACATTGTACCACCGTCTGTAACCGTTACAGCAAAATATACAGGAGCAAACGCGGAGGTTTCGGCCAATGCCGTCGCCCTTCCGTTAGAAAGAGCCATCAATGGTGTGCCTGGAATGACCTATATGTCAACCGTAACTTCCAACGATGGTTTGACTTTAATTCAGGTTTTCTTTGAAGTAGGAACCGATCC
>NZ_DHEI01000045.1:0-40760 GCF_002399805.1 Flavobacterium sp. UBA4854 | reverse complement strand
ACCGAAAAAGAGGTAAACAGTATGTTGATGTACTTGAACATTACAAGTACCGACAAAACTCAGGACGAGCAATTTATCTTCAACTTTACCGATATTAATATTCTACAGGAATTAAAGCGTATTGATGGTGTCGGACGTGCCGAAATCATGGGGCAGAAAGAATATTCGATGCGTGTTTGGTTAGATCCAGAAAAGATGCTTTCGTATAATATTTCGGCAAATGAAGTTATTGCTTCACTTCAAAAACAAAATATTTCTGCCGCACCTGGTAAAGTGGGTGAAGGTTCAGGACAAATGAACAATCAACTGCAATACGTAATTAAATATGGCGGAAAATTCTTTGAGCCAAGTCAATATGAAGAAATTCCGTTAAGAGCCAATTCAGACGGAACTATTTTAAGATTGAAAGACATTTCGAAAATCGAATTTGGTGCGATGAGTTACGGAATGGTTTCTAAAACCGATGGAAAACCTTCAGCATCAATCATGTTGAAACAACGTCCAGGTTCGAATGCTTCTGAAGTTATTGCTAGCGTAAAAGAAAAAATGACCGAATTAAAAGGTTCTTCTTTTCCTCCTGGAATGGAATTCAACATTGCTTATGACGTATCTCGTTTCCTTGATGCTTCGATTCACGAAGTTTTGAGAACACTGGTTGAAGCCTTTCTTTTAGTGGCTTTCGTCGTTTTCCTTTTCCTTCAAGATTGGAGATCGACTTTAATTCCAGTATTGGCAGTTCCTGTGGCGCTTATTGGTTCGTTTACTTTTATGTCGATGATGGGATTCTCAATCAACTTATTGACACTTTTCGCTTTAGTACTTTCTATCGGAATTGTGGTCGATAACGCGATTGTCGTCGTCGAAGCCGTTCACGTAAAAATCTCCGAAGAACATATGTCGCCAATGGAAGCTACCATTAGTGCCATGAAAGAAATCACCGGAGCCGTTATTGCAATTACAATTGTAATGGCTGCCGTGTTTATTCCGGTTGCGTTCTTGAGCGGTCCTGTGGGGGTTTTCTACAGACAGTTCTCATTGACAATGGCAATAAGTATCGTAATTTCTGGTATTAACGCACTTACCCTTACTCCTGCTCTTTGTGCTATTATGCTAAAAGCGCACGATCCGAATAAAGAGAAAAAATCGCTTTTAGATCGTTTCTTCAACAGATTCAACCATTGGTTTGATAATATTACTTCAAAATACATCAAAGTATTAGTAAAATTTGCTGATCGCAGTACTGTTACCATTGGATTATTAGTATTGTTTTGCATCCTTACATGGGGAACAACCAAGTTTTTAGCGTCAGGATTTATCCCGACGGAAGATCAGGGAATGGTTTACGTAAGTGTTACAACGCCACAAGGAGCAACTGTAGAACGTACTGAAAAAGCTTTGGACGAAGTAACTAAAATTGCCCAAGGCATAAAAGGTGTAGATAACGTAACAACTCTTGCAGGATACAGCATTGTAACCGAAATCGCTGGAGCTTCGTACGGAATGGGAATGATCAACCTAAAAGACTGGAGTGAACGTGATATTTCGGTAACCGAATTCATGGCAGAACTTACAGAAAAAACCAAAAACATTACCGATGCACAAATAGAGATTTTTGCACCACCAACTGTTCCTGGTTTTGGTAACACGAGTGGTTTTGAGCTTCGTTTGCTGGATAAATCTGGAGGAAGTATTACCAATACCGATAAAGTGACCAAAGAATTCATAAAAGAATTAAATGCTTCGCCAGAAATTCAGAACTCTTTCTCGAGTTTTGATGCCACTTTTCCGCAGTATTTAATTCATATTGATTACGATTTGGCGGCCAAAAAAGGAATTTCGGTAGACAATGCTATGTCTACTTTGCAAACCATGTTGGGTTCATTTTATGCCACCAACTTTATCCGTTTCTCTCAAATGTATAAAGTAATGGTTCAGGCAAGTCCGCAATTCCGTCAAAATCCAGAAAGTATTTTGGATATGTATTTGAAAAATGATGTAGGCGAAATGGTTCCATTTTCTACTTTTATCAAGCTAGAAAGAGTTTATGGACCAGAGGTTTTAACGCGTTACAACATGTACATGTCAGCTATGATTAACGGCGAACCTGCTGAAGGTTATAGCTCTGGAGATGCCATTGCCGCTGTCGAAAAAATTGCTGCAGAAAAATTGCCAAGCCGTTTCGAGTTGGAATGGTCTGGTATGACGCGTGAAGAGATTTTATCAGGAAACCAAACCATCTACATTTTTGCCCTTTGTATACTATTTGTATACTTATTGCTTGCCGCACAATACGAAAGTTTATTGCTTCCGTTCCCTGTATTATTAAGTCTTCCGGTTGGAGTTTTTGGTTCTTACATCGCGCTTGTAATGGTCGGACTGGACAATAATATTTATGCTCAAGTAGCACTCGTCATGCTGATTGGTCTGCTCGCCAAGAACGCCATTCTGATTGTAGAGTTTGCGATGGCACAGAATAAGCTTGGACGTGATATTGTCGAAGCGGCGATTGAAGGAGCAAGACTTCGTTTCCGTCCTATTTTGATGACTTCTTTTGCTTTTATTTCAGGTTTAATTCCGTTATGTATCGCTTCTGGTGCGGGTGCAATTGGTAACCGTTCGATCGGAACAGCAGCAGCGGGTGGAATGTTTATCGGAACTGTATTTGGTCTTTTAATCATTCCTGGACTTTACATACTGTTTGCGAAATTGGAAAAACGAATGAGCAAGTCAAACAATTAATTCGTTGAGCAAAATAGAGTAAATAAATCTAATTTGATCTGCAACAATCTTTTAATCCCGATAGCGATCGGGAGCGTGAAATATTTTTTTACGCATAGTTTTTTTCACGCAGACTAATACAGATTAAAGCAGATTTACACAGATTAATCTAAGCTAATGAATACGATTAAAAAATGCTTGGCAGATTGAACAAATAAAATTAAACAATGAAAGAGATATTAAATCAATATAAACATACTGAAATACAGTTTCTAAGGACAACCAAAAGTGCCTTTATAATAACCGGAATTTTACTTGTAACAGCTTGTTCTGCACCAAAAGTTAGCACTAAACTAGACGCTGCAAAGCTTCCAGAAAATTTTGATGCACAAAGAAAAGAAGCATCAAGTGAGACTTTTATTCCATTAAAAACAGAAACTTTTTTTAAAGATCCTAAATTAGAGGAATTGCTAAAAAAAGCCATTGCCAAAAATCCTGATTATTTAATCATGCAGGAAAGAATCCTGATTGCCAATTCTCATTTAAAAGTGGCAAAACTGGCGCTTCTTCCCTCTTTAGATTTTGTTGCCGATGCTTCTGGAACACATTACGGAAAATATACAATGGACGGAGTTGGTAACTTTGATACTAATTTTTCTCAGAATATTACAGACAAGCAAAGAATCAACGAAGATGTTACCCCTAACTTTTTTCTAGGAGCAAAAGTTTCTTGGGAAGCTGATATATGGGGAAAACTGAGCAATCGTAAAAAAGCTGCACAACAACGATTTTTTGCTTCTCAGCAAGGAATGCGATTGTTGCAAACGCGTCTTTTAAGTGATGTTGCTGACTTATATTTCAAACTGATTGCATTAGACAAACAAAAGTCGATTTACGATAACAACTTAAAAACACAGGAAAGAGCTCTTGATATTGTATCGGCTCAAAGATCTGTCGGAAAAGCGACAGAATTGGCCGTACAACAGTTTAATGCCCAAAACAATAACATTCATGCAGAAGCTTCAGAACTGCATTTAAGCATTGATCAGACGGAGAAAGCTTTATTGACTCTTTTGGGGGAATATGGTGGAAAAATTGACCGAAGCAGCGACTTTCTCGCTGGACATTTAGAGGTCTTAAACCAAAAAATAAGCGTAGATTCTATCATTCATAAAAGACCTGATGTATCTGAAGCTTACTTCGAATTATTAGCAAGTAACGCAGATGCTAAATCGGCTCGCGCTGCCTTTTTTCCAACGGTAAATTTGGGCGGTTATGCAGGTTTCAACTCGTTTTCATTCAACACTCTTTTTGACGCGGGTTCTTTTGCCTGGCAGTTATTAGGAGGTTTAACAGCTCCTGTTTTCAATAAAGGACAGATCAAACAAGAATTTTATGTTTCGAACAGAAGACAGGAAATCTCATTTCTTCAATATCAAAATGCAGTGACGACAGCGTTCAACGAATTGAGCGCTTTACTGCACCGAAATGAAGCTTATGAAGATATTTTAAAATATAAATTGAACGAAATTGATCATCTCGAAATTGCTGTAAATGTCTCAAACGACTTGTATTTGAGCGGTTATGCCAATTATCTGGAAATAATCAATGCTCAAAAAAATAAATTGCAGGCCGAATTGGATTTTGTTGATATCCAACTTCGAAATGCAAACTCACAAGTATTGCTTTACAAAGCTTTAGGTGGAGGAATAAATTAGTTTATATGTTGGTCAAAAATGGCTTCTGTTTATAATAGCTCATCGCAGAGGTTGTTTTTAAGTCCCGTTTCTATTTTGAAACGGGATTTTTTTTATAAAACCAACACTCATTTTACCGTTTACTTTTTACCTTTATTCCAAAATAATAAAATTCCGTTGATGGATATTTCCAAAATTCTTGATCACATACACCAACTTCCTGAGCAATCTAAGTTCGCTTTGCAAAACAATGTTACAGAAATAACATTTTCTAAAGGGCATATTTTGCTAAAAGCCAATAAAGTAGAATCGAATATTTATTTTATAAAGAAAGGATTGGTCCGAGCTTATGTAGAAAGAGATAATGAAGTTACGTTTTGGTTTGGAAAAGAAGGTGAAACCATTATTTCGATGAAAAGTTATGTTGAAGACCAGCCTGGATATGAAACCATCGAGCTTTTGGAAGACTGTGAATTGTACGAACTCAAAACAGAAAATCTTAGAAAACTTTTTAATGAAGACGTTCATATAGCCAATTGGGGACGAAAATTTGCAGAAAAAGAATTAATCAAAACCGAAGAACGTTTAATTTCTAAACAGTTCAAAAATGCGTCTGAACGTTATTTGGAATTAATGAAAGATCATCCCGAACTCTTACAAAGAGTTCAACTAGGACATATTGCTTCTTATTTAGGAATTACACAAGTAAGTTTAAGCAGAATTCGTGCGGAAATAAAATAACCTTTTAAGAGATTTTTTTTAAAACTCGACATTTAAATCTGAACAAATCTGCTTTAATCTGTGTAAATCTGCGTGAAAAATTCCATACGAAAAGGTATTTCACGCAGATTTACACAGATTTTAGCAGATCAAATTAGATTTTAGTTCTTGTGTAAAACAGATTAAAATAACTTCATTTTTTATCATTTGTTAATTTTTTTCTGATTTCCATAAAAGAACTTTGCATCACAAAATTTTAACTATATGAACTGGATTATTTTAATCATCGCGGGTCTATTTGAAGTAGCCTTCGCATCATGTCTTGGAAAAGCAAAAGCAACTACTGGAACTGAAATGTACTATTGGTATATTGGTTTCTTTATTTCGTTAACTGTAAGTATGCTTTTATTAATGAAAGCTACGGAAACACTTCCATTGGGAACTGCTTATGCTGTCTGGACAGGAATTGGAGCTGTTGGAACGGTTCTAGTGGGCATCTTTGTTTTTAAAGAACCTGCAGCTTTCTGGAGATTGTTTTTCTTGGCTACTTTAGTTGGTTCTATTGTTGGTTTAAAGGCAGTTTCTCACTAAAAATATATTACACAAATTGGATACAACTTTGTCAAAGTTTCGAACTTTGACAAAGTTTTTTTGTTTTAAACACATAGGAATTTCCTCAATCTTGGAAATTTCCCCAATCTTGTCATTCCGAGGAACGAGGAATCTCCACAAGAAACGCTACAAAGATTGGCAACTATTCTGAACGGAGCTAATTGCGGAGATTCCTCCTTCGTTGGAATGACAAACTGTTGCCTGAACTTTGTCAAAGTTTAAAACTTTGACAAAGTTTTCGACTTCACACACTAATGCAATTCCAGCATCACATGATAAAAAAATAGCATTTTTAATCATTATTCTCTGCTTTATATTTGCCAAAAATTAAAGCCTAAAATAAAAAATGACATTCAGCCATTCCATTAAATCTTTTGACGAATTAACCAATTACGAAATGTACAATATGCTTCGGTTAAGAAGCGATGTTTTTGTAGTAGAACAAAATTGTCCTTATCTCGATTTAGACAATAAAGACCAGAAAGGTTTTCATTTATTGTATTACGTTGATAATGAATTGGCAGGTGTGACGCGCTTACTTCCAAAAGGAGTATCGTATGATGAAGTTTCAATAGGAAGAGTTGTAATTGCCAAATCGCATCGTGGATTAGGTTTAGGAGTAAAACTAATGGAAGCTTCAATTGCGGGCTGCGAAGAGAAATTCGGAAAAGGTCCAATCCGAATTAGTGCGCAATACCATTTATCCAAATTCTATCAGTCTTTGGGATTTGTAGAACAAGGAGAAGTGTATGATGAAGACGGGATTCCGCATATCGGAATGCTTAGAGTTTAAGGAATAATCAATTTCAAAACATTGGATAGTACCGGATTATGATCTTCGGTTCTCCAATTGACATATAAATCGGTTTCTAGCGGTAATTTGATAAATCGAATTCCTGGAATTTCATGAAAGACATACGAATCGGGTAAAATGGCAATTCCGAGTCCTTTGCGGACTAAAGCGATTATAGAAGAACCAAATTCAGAATGAAGATAGGCTTCTGGTGCGTTCTCCAAAGAATTGAATAATCTCTGAATAAGATCGCTGTAACTGCTGCCTTCGTCATTTGTTGGTAAAATAAATTTCTGAGAAGCGAGGGTTTCTTTATTTAAATCTTCAAATGTTTGATACGGATGATTCTCGGGAACAACAACTGCTAAGTGATCGGTATATATTTTTTGAGATTGAATATCTTTTGAATTATTGATATCTCTGGTAATCGCCAGATCTATTTTATAATTTCGCAGAAAATCCTGCTGATTCTCGTACAGCACCTGAACCAGCTTGATTTTTAATTTTGGAAAAGCTTCTGAAATACGCAACAAAATTTCGGGCATTAGAGAAGCCGAAATAGAATCGGGATGAGAAATGGTAATCGTACCACTCTCGCCTAGCTGAATTTGGCGGGCAGATTGATGAATAAACTCTAGTTTACTCAATTCAACCTCCCATTTTTCTTTTAAGAACTGACCAGCAGCAGTAAGTTTAACGTTGCGTTTATTACGCTCAAACAACTGAACGCCAAGCTGATTCTCAAGAGACTGAATCTGACGGCTGAGTGCCGATTGTGTAATATTCATTTTTCCGGCGGTATTCCAGAAATGAAGTTCACGGGCCAAAGCCAAAAAATATTTAATCTGCTGTAAATCCATTGATGCAATTTACGCATTTATCAAGAATAAAAAACAGCTTTAAACGCATTAAAGAAATAAAAAATGAACACGCTAAAAATAACCAAAGCCACAACTGAAGATGTTTTAAAACTTCAATCAATTGGCAGACAAACTTTTTCTGAAACTTTTGCCGACGTCAACAGTGAAGAAAACATGAAAAGATACTTGGAAGAAAGTTTCGCTGCAGAAAAGCTTACAGCCGAATTAAACAATCCGTCATCGTATTTCTATTTAGCTGTTTTAGATGAAAAAATAGTCGGTTACTTAAAATTGAATACATCCGATGCACAAACCGAAAAAGAAGATTTAAATGCCTTAGAAATAGAACGTATTTATGTAGCTAAGGAATTTCATGGCAAAAAAGTTGCTCAGGCATTATATGCTCAAGCAGAAGAAATCGCCGAAGAAATAAAAGCTTCGTACATGTGGCTTGGCGTATGGGAGAAGAATTTCAGAGCTGTAAGTTTCTACACTAAAAATGGTTTCGTACAATTTGATACGCATATTTTCAGATTAGGTGACGACGAACAAACCGATTTAATGATGAAAAAAGTATTGATTTAAAATGGAAAGAAGACAGTTATTATTGTTTTTACTAATTCTTGGCACTGCATTTTGGGGAGTTTCTTACTCGGTTACCAAAATGGCAATTGGCCACTATTCGCTAAACATTTTTTTGTTTTACCGTTTCTTGCTGGCTGTAGTTGTGTTAAGTATAGTTTTTTGGAAATACGTTAAAGACATTAATAGAGAAGCTATCAAAACAGGTTTTATACTTGCAGTTCCAATGTTTTTAGGAATTCAATTACAGACAACCGCACTCAAATATACCGATGCTTCACAATGTTCTTTCATTGCAGGGCTAACAGTAATTATTATTCCGATGTTGAAATTAGCGATTTATAGAACGAATACTCCTTTAAAAATTTGGATTGCCGCTCTCACTGCTTTAACAGGATTATTTATTATTGCTATAACCGATAAATTTACCATAAACGTTGGCGATTTATTTACAATCTCTGGTGCATTTGCTTTTGCTGTTTACTTGATTTCTGTCGAAAAACATTCTGCAGCCAAAAATCTTTTGTACTCGATTGTTCCTATGTTTGCGTTTTGTGCTTTATTTACTTTTTGCATCGCGCTTACCGATTCGCAAGCCGTTTGGTTTCCTAAAAACGATACCTTTTGGCTTGGTGCCGTTTATTGCGCTTTGTTTTCTACAGCATTTATGTACACGGTTTCAAACATTTCGCAACGCTATTTATCGGCAGAACGTGTAGCTGTTATTTATTTGTTTGAACCCGTTTTCGGGGCAATAGGAGCGTTTTTTATTTTAGGAGAAAATCTTTCATGGCGCTTGCTTTTGGGCGGAACTTTAATTTTCTCAGCGACTATTATTTCTGAAGTCAATTTTAAAAGCCAAAAATTAAAAATGCTGATTAGAAAAAATTAATATTTTTAAAAGATTTCACGCAGATTTAAAAAGATTTAAGCAGATCAACACAGATTCTATTTTATAATCTATTAAAATCTGCTTAAATCCGCTGAATCTGCGTGAAAAAAAAATTATTTACAAAGGCAATAATGTGTCTTCGGGATCGCAAGGGAAATAAATAATAATATCGGTACCTTGATTTGGTTTTCCTTTTATATGAATTTCACGCAGATTTAAAAGATTTAAACAGATCCATTTTATAATCTATTAAAATCTGCTTAAAACCGCTGAATCTGCGTGAAAAAAATTTATTTACAAAGCCAATAATGTGTCTTCGGGATCGCAAGGGAAATAAATAATAATATCGGCACCTTGATTTGGTTTTCCTTCTGCTCGAATATCTCCTCCAACTGCCTGCATAATCTTCTTACATAAAGCAAGTCCAACGCCCGAACCTGTGTATTGTTCTTGCGTATGGAGTCTTGTAAAAACTTTAAAAATAGATTCTGCATATTGCTGTTCAAAACCAATTCCGTTATCAGAAAAACAAACCCAATGGCAATATACTTTGTATCTATCATGAATCAAAACAGGTTCCTGAGAAGCCGTTATTACAATTTTAGGCTGTCTTTCTGAAGAAGCATATTTTATTGAATTCTGAAGAATATTGATGAACAACTGGCGCATTAAAAAGCTGATAGCGTGCACTTCAGGAAGATTTTCATGCTCAATTATAGCTTTACTTTCTGCAATAGTTTCATGCATTTCTTTAATTGTAGACTTCAGTATTTTGTTTAAATCTACTTCTTCCAGCTTGTCCCTTGTATTTTTTATACGGGTATATTTTAGGATATCTTCCAGCAAACCACTCATTCTGTTGGCAGATTTAGAAACGCGCTGTAAAGAATTTGAAATTGATTCTGTAGATATAACATCTAATTCTGAAAGCATTTTTGAAGTAATGAGCTGAATTTTACGCAACGGTTCCTGCAAATCATGTGTACTGATCCAGTTGATATTTTCAAGTTCCGAATTGGTTTCTTTTAATAGTTCGCTTTGACTACGGTATTTCTCTTCTTCTTCACTCAACATAATCAAAATAAGCTGATTGTGTAAAGCATGCGCATATTTAACCGCCGCATTAATTTCGTATTGTTTCCAGTTACTACTTTGGTTTTTGACAATTTGTTTCCAGATATTAAACGAATTTCTCGGATGAAGTCCGTTACTGTCCTTTATAATACTTTTTTCAGGATCGCCTCCCCAATTAATCTCAGAAATGGTCTCTGGTCTGTACCATATTATATGATCATTATTTCCTAAAGAATGATAAATAATACCTGCAAAACTGGAATCTTGTACTGTTTCAGAAAAATCATCGCTGATTTTATTGGTTACAAAGATTTCGTTCGGGAATTTATTTGCAATAGCTTCAATCAGCGCCGTAATTTTTTCATCAGAAGGCGTTAATCCGTTTTTGTAGATTTTTTCTCTGGATACAATAGAAACACCAGCAGCATTGCAAAGTTCTAGCAATTGAGGCATTGCCGCAATTGTTTCCAATGAATTTTGTAAAATCGGAAGATCAAGACTGGTTAGCTGTTCGAATGCCACATTGGTTTTCTGCGCATTTATATTCTCATCATTTGATTGGCGAATATCAATTTGAGACGTAATGAATTGCCCTTGAAGCTTTGCGGCAAGCCTAATTTCTGGCGAAATATTCTTTTCTGAATAATGATGACAGGCAATTAATCCCCATAATCTATCATGGTGAATTAAGGAAATTGTTAAGGTTGCGCCAACTCCCATATTCTTTAGATATTCTACGTGAATCGGCGATGTACTTCTTAATATAGAAAGGCTTAAATCGAGATTTTTTCCTTCTTTATCATCAACGGTATAAATAGGAACTGGCTTATAATCAATATCTACAATTAATCTAAGCTGATTTTTAATGTATAATTCTCTCGCCTGAGCTGGAATATCGGTATGTGGATAATGCAATCCTAAAAAAGGCTCTAAATCTTCTCGGCAGTTTTCAGCAAAAACTTCCCCATTATACTGTTCGTCAAAACGATAAATCATGACACGGTCATAACCAGTAATTTCGCGTGTTCCCTGTGCTAC
Source organism: Flavobacterium sp. UBA4854 (assembly GCF_002399805.1). Taxonomy (NCBI): domain Bacteria; kingdom Pseudomonadati; phylum Bacteroidota; class Flavobacteriia; order Flavobacteriales; family Flavobacteriaceae; genus Flavobacterium; species Flavobacterium sp. UBA4854. The sequence continues at coordinate 29,774 of NZ_DHEI01000045.1, read as the reverse complement.
AAGTGCGCACAAATCTTTCAGCGATTTGGTATTATTCATCTGCGTCACAAACTGAATAGTCTGTGTATAAACGTCTGCCAGTTTTTCTTTACCAGGAAATTGAGGTTCGGCCTCTAAAACATAAATATCATGACTCTTATGTATGCTGATTTGAAATAATTTATTGAAAAGCTCTATTTCTAACGGAAAAACATCCTGAATTTTATCTTCATTAATATATTCTAGAATTTGCTTTTCTGCATTTGCACCAAAAACAGCCGCGAAATCTTTTCCTAAAACCTGCGTGTGAAGCAAATCTAAAAAGACTGAAATATTCTCTGTACAAAAATCTATTTTCCAATTGGAAGTAACACCAATTAAAAAACCGTGAGGCTGAATCTTACCTGGTATGTGTATAGGCTCATGCTCACAGTTGGTTAACGTAACGATATCGCGATTAACTATATCCTTAATCTTCATTCTTTTTATCTGCTCTCAAAGTGATTATAAATACTATCAAAAGCAAATACAGCTCCTTCTATGATAGCATCTCCACAATTATTTTCTTGTTCATATTCAGAAAGAAAACTCAAGAAAGTTTTCCAGAAACTTCCTGTTTTTTCTCCATAACCATTAAAATAAGAAACGCCTTTATCTCCTGAAAGTTGTGGCACTTTTGAAACATTTTTTAAAATAAATCTTCCGCCCAATGTTGAACCTTCAACAACATATAAAATACCAAGTGCAAAAGGAACCGAAATTTCTTTGGTCTTAAAAACTGTCTCAGAAGGAGTTAATTCGTAATTTAAAAATGAAAGGTCTGCTTCTATAAGCTGTTTTTTTCTTCTTTGTTCTAAATCGTCAATTTGATTGGCAAATAAAGGAAAAATCGTTTCCTCTGTATTTTGATGAACATCATGCATCAGATTTAAGTATTTTGCATATTCATCAATTTTCATATCGGGAGACATAATTGACATGGAAACTGGAAGTTCTTCTAATTTTTTATGAGAATCAGCAGTTTGCGTTTTTAGATCATTAAGAAAGCTTGAAGCTACTGAAGAAGTTGGATTTGTGCTCATTATTTTAATATTATTTATTTACAAGAGTCAATTTGCAACTCCTCTTTCACAAATTTAAGCAAAAAAAATTAGCCCAATTTTAAAAATGCTTTTTAACCGTTATTCTATCAATCTTCAATTAAACTAATTTCAAAAAATGTTTTTCCGTCTTCAGTTTTATGCGAAATATAACCGCCGTGCGCTTCAATAATATTTTTAGACAAAGTAAGTCCAATTCCTGCTCCTTCGGTTCGGGTCGTGAAAAACGGAAGAAATATTTTTTCTTCAATTTCTTTTTCAATGCCTTTTCCTGAGTCCGAAACTTTTATAAAAATACGGTTGTTTTTGGCTTCCGCCGAAATCGAAATTTGCTTCGTATTACTATTTTCTAAAGCATTAATAGAATTTGTCAATAAATTAATTAATACCTGTTCTATTTGCTGCGAATCGACATTTATAAGATAATTTTGGGTAACAGCATTTTTGACTTCAATATTACTTTTCCTAAACAAAGGATTCATAACCTGAATGCAATTTTCAACCAGCTGTGGCAATGCTACTTTTTCTTTTTTAGGAGAAGGCAACATAGCCAGTTTTCGATACCCTTCAACAAATTTCTGCAAATGGTCGCTTCGTCTCAGCATCGTCTGCACGCTATTTTTTATATCTTCTAAGTCTTCTGTCGAAAGCGAATCTTGTTCTACCAAATCTTCCAAATTCTGGCAGATTGAACGAATTGGTGTTATAGAATTTAGCAATTCATGCGAAATCACTTTCATCAAATTAATCCAAGCATCTTTTTCTTTCTTTTCTACAACATTCTGAATAGAATCTAATAGAACAATAAAATAATCCTGTCCAAAAATTTCAGTACGAGAAGCCTGCAAAACAAACGTCTGTTTGCTTTGTTCGTTTATACTAAGCTCGATTGAAGTTTTAATTTCATGAAAATCATCTTCTTCGATTATTTCACACAAAGATGGCAACTGGTTTTTCAGGTATTTCCATTTTGAAACTTTCGGAACATTAAAATGGCTCGAAAAGTAATCATTCATCAAAAAAATACTCCAATCGCTTTCTTGTTTCTGTAAAATAATTACACCCGATTCTATATTGTTTAAAATCGAACGATAAATAATATCTCTCGTAACTTGCTCATTTTGTTTACTTTTTAAAGTTTCATACAAAGTAAACAACTCATTATAAGTACTATTGAATTTATGCTTCGAAAAATCGGAACTAAAATCATCCTGCAATATCGAAGAAATGGTTTTATTATAAATCAAGACCATATTTCTAACATAAAAATACATTTCCCTTCCTAGCAGAAAAACCATGCAGAGACCAAAAACTCCCGTAAAGAGCAAACCAATTCTAAAGAAATACAGCGACAATTCGATTCCGATCACGATAAAAATTAATCGCAGAAAAAGGAGTTTATAAGTTTGTAAAGTCCTTAGCATAATTAGTCGATATTGATATTAAATTTCTCCAAACGTCTATACAGCGCGCCTCTTGACAGTCCTAATTCTTCGGCTGTTTTACTGATATTATTATTGTTTTTAAGCAGTGCTTTTTCAACCGCTGCTTTTTCAACCGAAGAAAGCTGAACATCATCTGAGTTTTCCTCATAAGGCGTTATTGTTTCTAAATCCAGATCAGAAACCGTGATGGTATTGTTTTCGCAGAGAATAACGGCACGTTCAATCTTATTTTCCATTTCACGAATATTTCCATTCCAAGCATGTTTTTCAATCTGTTCCAAGACTTTTTTATCAAAAGTGATTTCGTCACGGCTATATTTTTCAATCATTTTATCCAAAAGATATTCCGCAAGCGGAATTTTATCTTCATGTCTTTCTCTTAACGGAGGCAAAATAATTTCCATCGTGTTTATACGATAATACAAATCTTCACGGAAGTTTTTATCAGCAACTTCTAATTTCAGGTTCAAATTTGTTGCAGTAATAATTCTCACATTCAAAGGTCTCGCTTTGGTTTCTCCTAATCTTGTCACCGTTTTAGTTTGAATAACTTGTAGCAATTTTGATTGCAAATGAAGTGGCACATTTCCTATTTCATCCAAAAAAATGGTTCCGTTCTGTGCCATTTCAAAACGTCCGGCTGTATCGGTTTTAGCATCTGTAAAAGCGCCTTTGGCATAACCAAACAATTCACTTTCGAAAATATTAGAATTTAAAGAACCCAAGTCAACCGCAATAAACGGCTGGTTTTTCCTTTCGGATTGTGTATGAATATGATGTGCGAGAACAAATTTTCCTGTTCCATTTTCGCCCAAAATCAGAACATTTGCATCTGTTTTTGCGACTTTATCTGCCAGAGAATAAGCCTTTTTTATAATCTCAGAACTGCCAACAAAAAATTCTTCTTTTATCTCAACTTCCTTGTTTTTCTTCTGTTCTTTTCTTGCTTTGTCTACAGCTTGTTTTACCGATTCTAAAAGCTTTTTATTCTCCCAAGGTTTGAGAATATAATCAAAAGCACCCGATTTTAAGCCTTCAACAGCTGTTTCTACTTTTCCGAAAGCAGTCATTAGAATTACCACCGTTTTAGGCGAAAGCGTTTTTATTTCTTTCAATAGATATAAACCTTCCCTTCCATCTTCAAATCCTAATCTGTAATTCATGTCTAAAAGAACAACATCAATGGCATTTTTTGCCAACAATTCGACAATGTTTTTCGGATTATTGAGCGTATAAATGTTTTCAAAATACTTTTTCAGGTAGACTTTTGACGCAAAAAGAATGTCTTCTTGATCGTCGATGATTAAAATAGATGCGTTGGTCTTTTTCATTATTGTTCAGTTTTGGACGAAAGGTGTCCACTTATGGACAGTTTAAATTCATTCAGAAAAATAATCCCTTAAAAACAAGGTATTTACAATGTTTAATTTACTGGCACGAAAATCACATTAGAACTTGTAAATCATTAATAATTAACCTCTTTCGGAAGTACAAATAACAAAATAAATAGCGATAAATTAAAAATAATTTATCTTAATTTTCAGACTTGTTTCTTTCATTTCCGAGGACATAAAAATTTTAAAAGAAAATCAATCAAAAATTAAAACAGTCAAAATTATGATTACCATTACAAAACTTTCAAAAGTATTTAGAACTGAGGAATTAGAAACCAAAGCATTAAGTGAAATTTCGTTAACCATCAATCAAGGCGATTTTGTATCGATTATGGGACCGTCTGGAAGCGGAAAATCGACTTTATTGAACATCATTGGACTTCTGGATAGCGCTTCTAGCGGAAGTTACCAGCTTTTGGATCAGGAAATGGTTGGCTTAAAAGAAAAGTCTAGAGCGCAAGCCAGAAAAGAAAACATCGGATTCATCTTCCAGAACTTCAATTTAATTGACGAATTATCGGTTTTTGATAACATCGAACTGCCTTTAATTTATAACAATGTTCCTTCTGCCGAAAGAAAATCACGCGTAAACGAAATGGCAAAAATTTTGGGAATCGCTCATAGATTGAAGCATTTTCCGCAACAGCTTTCAGGCGGACAGCAACAGCGTGTAGCCGTAGCAAGAGCTTTAATCAATAATCCGAAAATTATTTTGGCCGATGAACCAACAGGAAACCTAGACAGCCGAAACGGAAATGAAGTAATGGAATTGTTGACCGATCTTCATGCCAGCGGATCGACAATTTTGATGGTAACGCACTCAGATTATGACGCTTCTTTCTCTCAAAGAACAATTTTAATGAAAGATGGTGAAATCCTTTCCGAAAAAGTAAATCATAGAAATGTTGATGTTTTAGTTAATTCTAACAACTAGTTTATGCTTCAGAATTGGATTAATATATTTATTTATCAATTAAAGCATAATAAGCTTTTCACAGCTCTGAACATTCTAGGTCTTAGCATTGGAATTGCGGGTTTGATCTTTGCAACGCTGTATTGGAATGATGAATACTCGTATGATAAATGGAATCCTGAAAGGGATAAGACATTTATTGTTATGAACAATGTAGGAAAAGGAAATATTTTTGCGACAAACTCTGCTATTACCGCGCCATTATTGAAATCGTCTACTCCATATGTAGAAAATTATTGTTATTTCAATGACTATTACACCAAGGAAACGGTACAATATAATGGCAAAATAGAAATCGTTGATAAGATCTTTTCTGCACAGAAAAGTTTCTTTTCTTTTTTCCCTTATGAATTCAAATATGGCAATGCAAAAACAGCACTTCAAGAACCACAAAGTATTGTTTTTTCAGAGGAAACTGCTTTTCAATTATTTAAAAATGAAAATCCAGTTGGTAAGCAAGTAAAATATGCCGACAAAATGTATGTTGTTCGAGGCGTTTACAAAATGCCTGGAAAATCTGTTGTAATGCCAAGCGCGGTTACCAACAGCATCGAAGAAGATCTTAAAAAACATAAAGACCACTGGGGCTTTAATTTTGGTTTAATCTTAAAATTGAAAAACAAGAGTGATGCCGGATTTGTAGCCAAATCTTTAGATGAAATTTTTATAGAAAAAAACTATAAAAGACAAGCAAGAAATGAAGGAATGACGCTTGAATTGTTTATAAAAACATACGGTGAGCCATTGAAAACCATAGTTGTTCCTTTTGAAAATTCTCGACTTCACAATGAAAGTTATCCGTTTCCAGAAGGAACAGGAAATCTTCAGTTTTTACGAATCTTGATGGGTTTATCAATTGTGATTTTATTGCTGTCAATTGTAAATTATATCAATTTTGCTACAGCCAATGCTATAAAACGAGCAAAAGAAGTTGGCGTGAGAAAAATAATTGGTGCCACAAAAGGACAGATTGTTCTTCAATTTATATTTGAAACTGCCCTAACCATGCTTTTTGCTTTATTATTGGCACTTGTTATTGTGGAAGTTTCTCTGCCTTTTTACAATCAGTTTTTAAACAAAGAATTAGTTCTTATCGGATCTCAATTTTATTTACAGCTTGTTGTAATTTTTATTCTTGTGGTAATTGTGAGTGGTGTTTTTCCTGCAATTTACATTTCAAATTTTGAAGTTTTGAATGTTTTAAAAGGAAATTTTTCGCACAGCAAAAACGGTTTGTGGCTTAGAAACACTATGCTTGTTTTACAGTTTTCGATCGCTGTTTTCTTTATTATCGGTTCTGTTATTGTATACCAGCAAGTTCAATTTATGGTAGAAAAAGATTTGGGCTTTAACGGATCTCAAATAATGAACATCACTTTTAGAGCACAAAAGGACAAAGAACAATTTAAGCGATATCAAACCATAAAGGAGGAAATAAAGAAATTTAAAGGTGTTGAAGCCGTTTCTGCTGGCGCTTTTGCTATTGGAGAAAATTGGTCTTCAAAAGGTGGATTACATTATAAAAGCATTCCAGAAGTTCTCGTTCAGCAATTGGGTTCTGACTTTGGAATGCTGGAAATGTTGGGTGTTAAATTAGTTAAAGGACGGTTTCTTACCGAAAAACTGGCTTCCGACACGATTTCTAATGTATTACTTAATGAAGTAGCAGTCAAAAAAATAAATGAAAAAAATCCTTTGGATAAAATTATTGACTGGCAAGGCCAAAAATACAAAGTTGTGGGAGTCGTAAAAGACTTTCATTATTATGGTCTCGATTATGAGATTAGTCCAATGATTTTCTTTCATATCAATACCCAAAAATGGACACAAGGTAATATCGGATCTATTACAGTAAAAGTTTCACCAAAAGATATGCCTCAAACTATATCGGCACTTAAAACTTATTGGTCTAAAAAAGTAGATTCAGAATATCCTTTTGAGTATAATTTCTTAGATAAAAACTTTGCGAAAACTTTTAAAAAGTACGAAGATCAAAGAAACTTATTTGCATTATTGAATGTTGTTGTGATTCTAATTGCCGTTTTCGGGCTGTTTGCCTTAGCTTCTTTTTCTATGGAAAGAAGACTGAAAGAAATTGCGATCAGAAAAACACTTGGCGCCGAAACCAATACTTTACTGAAAGAACTATCTAAACAATATGTAGTTTTCTGTATCATTGGTTTCTTTATCGGAATTGTTCCTGCTTATTTTTTATTGCAGAAATGGCTTAAAAATTTCCCTTTCCGAATTGATATTACTCTTCTACCCTTTATTCTTGCTTTTGTGTCTTTGCTTTTCCTTACACTGACAATAGTATTGCTAAAAGCCTATCAAGTAACAAAAGTGGATGTTTTAAAATACTTAAAATACGAGTAAGATGCTTAAAAATTGGACAAACATATTTGTTTATCATATAAAGAACAACAAATTCTTTACTGCCCTAAATATATTGGGCTTAAGTATTGGAATTGCAGGTTTAATTTTTGCGATTCTATACTGGAACGACGAGCATTCTTATGATCAATGGAACCCTGAGAAAGATAAAATTTTCATTGCAATGAACGATTTTGGCGGTGGAAATATCTGGACAACAAATTCTCCAATTCCAGGTAAAATGCTTAATGCAACTACTTCATATTTGGATAAATACTGCTATTTCAGAGTAAACTATACCACGGAAACTATTCAGTATAATGGAAAAATCGAATTGGTTGACAAAATCTTTTCAGCCGAAAGAAGTTTCTTTTCTTTCTTTCCTTTTGAATTTATTCAAGGTAATGCCAAGACAGCTTTTAGCGATCGCAACAGCATGGTGCTTTCTAAAGAAACTGCTGCGCGCATTTTTAAGAATGAAAACCCAATGGGAAAACAGGTCAAATACGCCGATCGAATTTTTGTTGTTCGCGGTGTATATAAAACGCCTGAAAAATCGTCAGTAATGCCTTCGGTAATTACTCCTGTTGTAGAAGAGGAATTAGAACAAAACAAAGATAACTGGGGTTTTAGCTACGGATTAATGTTTAAGCTAAAAAGACCTAGCGATACAACAGCTGTTATTCAAAATTTAGATAAAATATTTCTTGAAGACAACTACAAAAAACAGGCAAAAGCTGAAGGCTTATCAATTGAACAGTTTATTAAGCAATACGGAGAACCTATAAAAACAAGGCTTCTTCCGTTTACAAAAGCAAGGCTTCGTCAAGGAAATTATGCATTTCCTGAACAGAATGCCAATTTGCAATTTCTAAAAATTGTAATGGGTTTATCTATCTTAATTTTAATACTTTCGGTTGTAAACTACATTAATATGGCTACTGCAAATGCAGTAAAGCGAGCAAAAGAAGTTGGCGTTCGCAAGATAGTTGGTGCCACCAAATCGCAGATTGTTATGCAGTTTGTTTTTGAAACCACTCTTATTACTTTGTTTTCGGTTCTATTGGCAATGGTAATCGTAGAACTTTCGCTTCCTTTTTATAATGCTTTTTTAAACAAAGACTTAATGCTAATTGGAACTCAATTTTACCTGCAGTTAATTCTAATTTTCTGCTTTGTAATTATTGTTTCTGGCGTTTTTCCTGCTGTTTACATTGCAAATTTTGAAACACTGAAAGTATTAAAAGGCAATTTTTCGAGAAGTAAGAACGGTGTCTGGATTCGTAACGGAATGCTTGTTTTGCAGTTTTCTATTGCTACCCTTTTTATTATCGGGTCGTTTATTGTCTATAGACAGGTAAACTTTATGATGGCGAAAGATTTAGGTTTTAATGGATCTCAGGTTATGGATATTTCTTTTAAACCGCAAAAAGGAAAAAATCAATACGAAAGGTACAAAACCATTAAACAAGAACTACAAAAAATTAAAGGTGTTGAAGGAGTTTCTGCAGGAATGTTTTCTATTGGAAGCAATGATAATTCTTGGCAAGAGCTTCATTATAAATCCAATAAAGCAGTCATAACACAGCAAATGCCAATGGACTTTGGACAATTAAATCTTTTAGGAATCCAAGTAATCAAAGGAAAAGATTTGAATCCTGAATTGGCAACAGACAGCATTTCGAGTGCTTTATTGAATGAAACCGCCGCAAAAACGCTTCAAGTAAAGGAACCTGTAAATCAGGATATCACTTTTGGAGGGAAAAAATTTAAAGTTGTGGGTATTGTCAAAAATTTCCATTATGTCGGAATGGAATATAATATCGCTCCAATGATTTTCTTCCATATCAATGCTTTTGACTGGATTACAAATGATATGCACTATATTTCTGTTAAAATATCGCCAGATCAAATGCCTGAAACCATTGCTGCAATTAATAAATTCTGGAAATCTAAAGTCGATCAGGAATATCCTTTTGAGTATGATTTTGTAGATAAAAACTTTGCCAGAACCTATAAAAAATACGAGGATCAAAGAAACTTGTTTGCTCTGCTGAATGTGGTCGTAATATTAATTGCTGTTTTCGGATTATTTGCTTTGGCTTCTTTTTCTATGGAAAGAAGATTGCGCGAAATCGCCATTAGAAAAACACTTGGAGCGGAAACCAATATTCTATTGAAGGAATTATCAAAACAGTATGTAATTTTCTGCGCACTTGGTTTCTTAATCGGAATTGTTCCCGCTTATTTATTGATGCAAAAATGGCTAGAAAACTTTGCTTCTCGAATCGATATTCCGTTTTTACCATTCTTAGTTGCTTTTGTATCACTGTTGTTTTTAACGCTGACGATTGTTTTAGCAAAAGCCTACCAAGTGACCAAAGTAAATGTTTTAAAATATTTAAAATACGAGTAAACTAACTCCAAAACCAAAAAACACCAATAAAATGCTAAAGAACTGGATCAACATATTTATCTATCAAATCAAACACAGTAAGCTTTTTACTGCTCTCAATATTCTCGGATTATCAATAGGAATCTCAGGTCTAATTTTCGCACTATTGTATTGGAACGATGAACAAAGTTATGATTCTTGGAATCCTGGAAAAGACCATGTATATCAGGTTTTGGTGCAAATAAGCGGCATGCCATCTTGGTCAAATTGTGCTTTGTTTTTAAAACCAGCTTTGGATGCAGATCCAAACATTGAAGCTGTAATGTATGGAGAAGATTGGTATCAAAAAGATAAAATTGTTTACAAAGGAAAAAAGGAATTTGTAGATAAAATCATTAATGTACAACACAACTTTTTTTCATTTTTCCCTTTTGAAATTATCAAGGGAGATGCGATTTCGTCAATTAGAGATGACTCTAGTGTTGCCATTTCTGATGTCACTGCAAAAAGAATCTTTGGCAATGAAAATCCGATTGGAAAACAAATTAAATGTCTTAATCAATTTTTTTCTGTTCAAGCAGTTTATCGAGTTCCAGGAAACTCATCAATCGCTCCAAATGTGATAATCAATAAAATGGAGGAATTGGTTAATTCGGATATTAAAAATCCATTTGTTTTCAAATTATTGTTGAAAGTAAAAGATCCATCAAAGCTTGAGATTACAAGAAAAAAATTGGATCATATCTACAACTACGATTTCATTAAACGTTTATCTAAAGAAGCAGGATTTACGTTTGAGGAAATGAGCAAAAAAGTAGGTCATTTTAATGTCGTAATCGAACCGCTCTCGAAAGCAAGATTACACTCTATAACAGACGGTTATCCCGAAGGCAGAGGCAATTATCAGTTTTTAATAATTATGATGGGATTATCAATTTTGATTCTCATTTTATCAATTGTCAATTATATCAATCTCGCTACAGCAAATGCCGTAAAGCGAGCGAAAGAAGTTGGCGTGAGAAAAATTACAGGTGCTTCCAAAACGAATATTATCTGTCAATTTATTTTTGAAACGGTTTTAATAACTTTATTTTCAACTCTATTAGCCTTAGTTATTGTCGAAATAGCTTTGCCTTTTTACAATAATTTTTTAAACAAAAATCTCATTCTGCTTGGCAATCAATTTTACTGGCAATTAATTCTAATTTTTATAGTTACAGTATTCACAGCTGGGTTACTTCCATCTATTTACGTAGCAAATTTTGAAACTTTGAAAGTTTTGAAAGGAAATTTTGGAAGAAGTAAAAACGGAATTTGGCTGCGTAACGGAATGTTGATTTTTCAATTTGCAATTGCCGCCTTTTTTATAATTGGTTCTTATATTGTTTATGAACAAATAAAATATTTGCAAAATAAAGATCTTGGTTTTAAAGGAGATCAAGTAATTTCTGTAGCATTAAATTTTCCTCATTCAGATTATGAAGATGAAAAAGTAGAACAAAACATCTCTAATAAATACAGTCTTATAAAACAACAACTCAGCAAAATAAAAGGTATTGAACAAGTTTCAACAGGTCTTATCGCTTTCGATGGTTCTGACAATTTTATTAGTCCAGTTCTTTATAATAATGAACTTTTTAAAGAAAGAACAATTGGATTAGACTATGATATGCTAGAAATGCTGAATATCAAGATTATAAAAGGAAGAAATTTTGACAGAAAACTAGCTTCTGATACTATTAATTCTGTTATTATAAATGAAAGTGCTTTAAAACAGATGAACATTAAGAACCCTATTGGTACAGAACTTATAGTACGAGAGCAAAAGGTACAAATCATTGGTATTGTAAAGGATTTTAATTTATTGAGTCCAGAAATGGAAGTACCTCCCATCACTTTCTATCATTTAAAGACTTTAGGAATGGTGCACAACATCAATAAAGTTTTCATAAAATTAAAAATGGATGACTCCGAAAATACCATTGCGAGCATAGAAAAATTATGGTCTAAAATCGATACGGAATATCCATTTAAATATGATTTTGTCGATAAGGAATATGCCCGAACCTATGAATCATACGTTAAGCAAAAGAATTTATTTTCGATATTGAACATTATTGTAGTTCTTATCGCATTGTTTGGCTTGTTTGCATTGGCATCATATTCTATTCAAAGAAGACTAAAAGAAATTGCGATCCGAAAAACACTGGGAGCAGAAACCAATGCATTACTAAAAGAGCTATCAAAACAATATGTCATTTATTGTATAATCGGTTCTTTAATCGCAATAGTTCCCGCATATTTATTATTGCAAAAATGGCTTGAAAATTTTGTTTTCAGAATTGATATAACATTTCTACCTTTCTTAATTGCCTTTGTGTCACTGTTATTTCTAACTCTGACAATTGTTTTGGTAAAAGCTTATCAAGTGACCAAAGTAGATGTCTTAAAATATTTAAAATACGAATAAGTTAGTTTTGAGTTTTTGTAAAAAGCTGTGCAAGTCTGAGCCCTTGCGCAGCTTTTTTTATTTTTGATTAATCGTAAAATCGTTTTAAAATTTTCTTTGCACTGTCTGAAGCGACAATCAATCCGCCACTCATCATGATAATGTCTTTGAGAACCAAACGGCCTCCTACAGAAAGATACGGAAACCCAAATTCTGGTGTTGGAAAATCTCCGCCCAGATTCGGCACATAAACTTCTGGCGTTGTGATTAAAAATGATAAGGTTACAAACGCCATTCCGAATGTCAGAAGTCCGCCCAAAAAGCCCATTTTAGGAAACCAGATTCCCAAAAGAACCAACAAACCAATTGTCACAATAACAGTTCCTAGTCCGTAAGAAAAAATATAAGTTCCGTTGGCTTCGTGCCATTTGATGTTTTTCTCAACAGTTTTACCTTCAACGTTTTTGTAAAGTGTGTAGGCTTTTACCGTTTTACCTTCATCATTCACAACTTGTTTATTAGCATCTTTATAAAAGAAACTCATAAACGGACTATTCGCAACCAGCGGAACAATTCCATCAGCTTCATATTTAAAGGCTTTTAATCCGCCAATCCACGCCATTACAACAAATATGGCAATTCTTAAAAAGTGAATAAAGTTGTTTTGTCCACCCGCAATAAATCGTATAAATTTTTCCATTTTGATTCTGTTTTAAATACAAATCAAAATTACTTTATGCTTATCTGGATAAAAATGGACGTAAAGGAGTTTTCATGGACTATTTTGCCACGATAGAAATGCCAACTTCTTTTCTAAATTCTTTCGGCGAAATGCCTACACTTTTCTTAAAATATCGGCTGAAATAAAATTCGTCTTCAAAATTAAGATCGTCTGCAATTTCTTTTATTGTTTTGGTTGTCAAATGAAGCAATTTCTTAGCTTCCAAAACAATGCGATCTTGAATAAGCTGAGAAGGCGATTTCCCGAAATGTTTTTTTATTCTTTTACTGAAAGTATTGACGCTCAAATTGTATTTTGAGGCATAAAAAGCAACTTCTTTTGCCTCTGAAAAATGAGAATCCAACAAATGCTGAAACTTCAAAATATCAGCGTTTCCAATAGATTCCTTAATCTGTGGTGACATTTTGAGCTGTTTTTCTTTACTGCTCAAGGCTAGAATAACTTGCAGATAAGACTTTAGAATCGAATTATCATAATCCATTTCTGAGTCTTCTACCCTTTTCATTCTTTCCATAATGCTCGTGATTTCCTCGTAAATAAAATCGGAAACAGCTACAAAAGGTTCACTATAAATATCATTGAATAAAATTCCGTTGCAAGCTACTTCTTTTTTATGGTATTCAATACAGTAAAAATCCCCGTGAAAACTTAGAATATTTAGGAAAGGTGCTGTCGAATTTTTCCATTGCAATAACTGATACGGTGTTAAAAACAAAAGACATTTTCCTCTGCATTCATAATCAGTTAAATCAACAGAAAAAGCCGCTTCTCCATCAAACATCAAAATTTTGTAATACGGTTCGTTGATTGCCTTTTCAAGAAAAGAAGATTGTTTCAGTTCGATTTTCATTTTACTAAATTACAGATTTGTTTTTGTTTCACGCAGATTCTGCAGATTTGAGCAGATTAAAACTTCAAAACTTTGCGCCTTAGCGACTTTGCGAGATTATATTTTAAGCATTCTTTCCATCCTTTGAAAAATTGCTCGCAAAGTCGCTAAGACGCAAAGTTATTTATATTCATTCTTAAACCGATTTTGACATTCGTCAATGTTTTTTTCCTTGATTAACTTTACTTTTGATAATGATTAATTTTTGAGAAATGATGAGTGAACTTGAGGCTTTAATTCAGAGCAAATTACAATTGGAAAATGATGAACTTAACACCATTTTATCCTGCTTTAAATTAATACAAGTAAAGAAGAATGAGCAGTTGCTTAAAAGCGGAACCGCTGCCAATAAAATATTTTTTATAAAAAAAGGCTGTCTGCGATTGTATTACAGCACAGAAGATCATAATATAACTACACGTTTTATGGCTTTTGAAGGTACCTTTCTAACTTCGATTGTCAGTTTTATTTCTAGAGAACCAAGCACCGAATACATTGAGGCAGTTGAAGCCTCAGAGCTTTTGGCTATTTCTTATGAAGATTTCTTTCATCTTCGCAACACCATTCCGCAATGGGATAAAATGTACATCTATATTCTCGAATATGGTCTTACGGTGATTACTTCTAAACTTAGCAGCCTATTGACACAAAATGCTGCAGAACGGTATAGAAATCTTCTCAAAAACAACCCAGAACTTATTCAGAGATTGTCCAATGCCAATCTTGCAGCATACCTTAATATTTCGCCAGAAACATTAAGCAGAATAAAATCGCAGATTTAATTATAATCTGTTAACTATCAAAAAAAAACAAAAAACAACATTAAAAAACATTTTCTATCATGAGAAGTGATGAAGTAAAAAAAGGCGTTCAGCGAACTCCTCACAGATCCTTATTGCGAGCTACGGGCTTGAAAAATGAAGATTTCAGCAAACCCTTTATTGGAGTGGCAAATTCGTTTATCGAAATCATTCCAGGACATTTTTTCCTAAACAAAGTCTCTGAAATTATCAAAGAAGAAATTCGCGCCAATGGCTGTGTTCCTTTTGAATTTAATACAATCGGAATCGATGACGGAATTGCAATGGGACATGACGGAATGCTGTATTCGCTTCCGAGTCGTGAAATTATCGCCAACTCTATAGAAAGTGTTATGAATGCTCATAAATTGGATGCGATGATTGCAATTCCGAACTGCGATAAAATTGTTCCAGGAATGATTATGGGCGCTTTACGTGTGGATGTTCCGACCATTTTTGTAAGCGGAGGCCCAATGTCTAAAGGATATACTAAAAACGGAACAGCAATTGACTTAGCAACAGCTTTTGAAGCAGTTGGAAAACACGAAGCAGGAAAAATCTCTGACGAAGAATTATACGATATTGAATGTAATGCTTGTCCAAGCGGTGGAAGCTGTTCCGGAATGTTTACCGCAAATTCTATGAATACTTTGATGGAAGCAATGGGAATTGCGCTTCCTGGAAACGGAACAATTTTGGCTCAAACTCCAGAACGTGAACAATTGTATCGAGAGGCTGCAAGAAGAATTTGTGATATTGCTAAAGATCAGCAGGCTATTGAAAAATTCAAATTGAAAAATATCTTGAACGAAAATGCCGTTCGCAACGCTTTTGCTGTAGACATGGCAATGGGCGGAAGCACGAATACTGTTCTTCATATGCTTGCAATTGCGAACGAAGCTAATGTTGATTTTAAACTGCAAGACATTAATACCATTTCTGGAAATGTTGCTCATATTGCTAAAATCTCGCCAAGTTTAAGCACGGTTCATATGGAAGATATCAACCGAGCTGGTGGTGTAAATGCAGTTATGAAGGAAATAAACAAAAGAGGTTCAGGCGTTTTAATTGATAATCTAACAATCAGCGGTGAAACTTTATTGGAGAAAATTGCTAATGCCGAAATTAAAGACACTAATATTATTCATACCATTGATAATCCGTACAGCAAAGTTGGCGGATTGGCTATTTTATACGGAAATCTTGCTGAACAAGGTGCAGTTATTAAAACTGCAGGATTAACTGGAGATCGCGTATTTACTGGTAGCGCAGTCTGTTTTGACGGTCAAGCCGAAGCAATTGCCGGAATTATGATGGGAAAAGTAAAAGCAGGAAATGTAGTAGTTATACGCTACGAAGGACCAAAAGGCGGACCTGGAATGCAAGAAATGCTTTCTCCTACGAGTTTAATTATGGGAATGGGGCTTGGAAGTTCTGTAGCTTTAATTACTGACGGAAGATTTAGCGGTGCAACTAGAGGAGCTTCAATCGGACACGTTTCTCCAGAAGCTGCCGAGGGCGGAATGATTGGTTTGGTAAAAGATGGTGACGAAATTCACATTGATGTAGATCAATATATTTTGTCTGTTAATTTAAGCGATGAAGAAATTGCAGCAAGAAGAGCAGCTTTCAAACCATTAAAAAAACCATTAAACTCAAGATGGCTTTCTCAATATAGAGCATTAGTAACTAATGCAAGTACTGGAGCTGTTTTGAAAACAGATTTAGATTAAAGAATAAAAAAAATCCCAAAAAGAAATGTCCCAGAAAGTTAGCTTTTCTGGGAACATTTCGAGGGTTTGAACAATTCTAATTATTCAAAGCTGGTATCGTAATATATTTTCTAATTCATGAAACAAGAATGCATTGGAAGTTGGTGCAATTCTTCAAAATCGACCCCAGTAAGATTTAGGCTTTTAAAAAATGTTTTAGCTTTATTTTTTGCCTGTTTATCCAATCCTGTATAAAATATTTCATTGCCATTTTGCTTTTGATTTATCATAGAAAGCACTTCTGGATTCACTATATTAAGCACCCTAACAACATGAGCTTCTGGCAAAAGTGATGCAATTATTTCAGATGATGCCTTTGCATTTGGCTCCAGACATTCTAAACTAAAAATTGGATTGCTAGAATGTATTAATACTTTCTCATTCATATCTGGCAAGTCTGTCAGGAACAATCCAACATCCTCACGCGGAATAAATAATATCAAAATACTAGCTTTTGCTGCTTCATATTTGCTTACCAATTTTACATTCTTTCCTAAGGTCTTACCTATATCTTTAAACTGGCTATTTTCGCGGGTAGAACTCAATAATACTTGATGTCCTGCCTCGACTGCACGGCTCACAAAATCCATTGTAAAACTACATAAACCAATTACTCCTATCTTCATATTTCTAAACTTTGCCTTTAACCTTATAAGGCAAATATAGTCTTATAGACTATTAGATAGCTTATCTTGTCTGTCTCAATAAATCTACAACGTTGTAGATTTAAAACTACAAACCATGATTTCTGATTTATGTTTGCTAAGTTTGTGCTATAATTTAGTCAGATGTCCAAAATAACGGCTTCTTTTTCATTTCGTTATTGTTGTTTTTTGCTATTGCTTATTACAACTAAAATGGCCTGCCAAGAAAACTACACGGCTAGATGGTACACTGCGGATAATAATGAACTGCAACAGAACAGTATAAAAGCAATCGTTCAGGGCAAACACAATTTTATATGGATGACTACCGAAAATGGTATTGTTCGTTATGATGGCAATAATTTTCTTGTTTTTAATTCATCCAATACCTCTTTAGAACATACTCGTTTTACTGACATTTTTGGAAACATAGAAAAAGACAGTCTTACAAGCTACAACGAAAGCAAAAAAGAACTTGTCTTTATCAGAAATGCCAAAGTCCAAATTCTAAAAAAAAATGCTCCAAAATCTAGTTTGGTGCGAAACGGAAGACATTTCTTTTTTCATGACGGTCTTCCGTCCAACTATTCTATTAATCAGCATGAGCCTTATTACATTCGATTATCTAATGGAAATATATTTTTTATAGATAATCAAACCATTGAATTGTGCGATTCTAAAATGAAAAGGATTTCTAGAGCTTCTTTTAAAAACGATAATGTTTTTAATTTTTTTGCAATCAGCAATTCTCTTTTTTACCTCTCTGATAACGGCTATTATCATTGTTTTTCTAAAAAAGGTGAATCTTCTGGAAAACTGAATGTAATACCTACAAGAAATCGTAAGTTATTCTGGAACATCACAACAGGTCAGGTTTTTCTATCTGTAAAGAATAAAATTTATCAGTTAAAAAATCAAAATGACCAATTAACTGCTCAATTAATTGTCGAATACAAAGATTTTGAAACAAGCAATATTATCGCAGCTTATTTTGATCAAAAAAATAATAAATTGTACTTAGGGAGCGGTACAAACGGATTGTGCATTATTTCTTTTCCTCTTTTTAAAACCATCAAAAAAAGCAACGAAAGAGCCGAAGTTTACTATGCTGCACAAGCTTTTAGCGATAGTACTGTAATCACTTCTGAAGGATTGATTATTAATAATAAAAGAGTTATTGATAGTATTCCTTTTCCTAAAAGTGTTCTTTTGGATGAACGTATAAATATTGCTCTCGACGATGAGAAAAATATATGGATTAGTCGAGCCATGAAAGTATTTTGTTATCTAAAAAAATCAGGATACAAAAAATATATCACCTACCCTTTTGATCAAAATCCGAAAACCATTTTTAAAGATAATAGCAATACCATTTGGGTTTCTCTGGGAATAGATGAGTTTCATAAACCTAAATTGTATGCTATAAAAAATGGAGTTGTAATGCTTAAAGCTGTTTTTAAAAACAACATCAATTATATCGTTCAGCAAAACAGCATTTTGTATTTGGCTGGAGATAACGGATTGTTTTTGTATGACTTAAAAACTAAAAAACCGCATTTTGCAAAAAACACTGAAAAGATAAACATTAGAAGCGTTTTTATAGACAGCAAACAAAAAATATGGCTTACCACATACGAAAAAGGCTTTTTTCTTTACGAAAATCAGACTCTATATTCTTTTCCAACAGACGAAGAGCATTATCTTAATTCTGCTCATTGCATCATTGAAGACAAAAACGAGTTTTTCTGGATATCAACCAATAAAGGACTTTTTCAGGTTTCTAGAAAAGCGTTGATACAACATTATAAAAATAAAAATACGGTTATATATTACCATCAATACAATAAAGCAGACGGTTTTCTGATTAATGAATTTAACGGCGGCTGCCAACCTTGCGGGAATTTTCTAAAAAATAATGATATTGTTTTTCCATCCATGAATGGCATTGTATTTTTTAATCCGTATAAAATATCTCCTTTACTTCCGGGAAAAGATCTTTTTATTGACAGAGTTGTTCTAGATCAGAAAATGATTACTCCGAAAGATACTATTGTCTTAAAAAACAATTTTCAGCGAGTAAGTTTTTTAGTTTCATATCCTTATTACGGTAATCCTAAAAATGTGGCCATAGAAGCTAAAATGGACAAAATTGGCAGTGATCGCTGGGAAAGACTAAAAGCCGATAAATCAATTTCTTTTACAACATTGCCTCCAGGAACTTATACACTTACCTTTAGAAGTTTATCTGGTTTTAATGCCAATTATGCCTACAAAAAAGTAATTCTTGTTGTGCCTGCAAAATTTCATCAAACAATCTGGTTCACTATTCTCTGCTGTTTTCTTTTTGTTGGTTTTGTTATTTCAATCTGGTACATCAGATTATATTATCAAAAAGTGAAAAGCTTACAGCTTCAAATTACTATTGCAAAGAAGACAAAAAAATTAGCTGCTACGGTTCAGAAACTTGAGATAACAGAAAACAACTTAAAACAGGAAATTAAACAGCACGAAATGCTTGTAAAGAGCATGAGCCATGATATCAAAAGTCCATTAAAATTCTTGTCTTCTTCTGTAAAACATCTTTTCGAAAACAGTACCATACAGCAAGATCCAAAGCTTAAACAGCAATTAGGCATGTTGCAAACATCAACTTTACAATTGTATGAGTATGTCGAAAATCTTATCAAATACTCCTCTATTTTTATTGAAGGGAAAAAACTTGAAGGAGAAAGCTATTCTCTGAACAAATTAATAGAAGAAAGCATTCATATTTTTGAAAAGATTGCAGAAGCAGAAAATAATGCGATTATAAATAGTGTACCTAAGGATTTATGGGTAAAGACAAATAAAAAAGCGCTTTCTATTATTATTCATAATTTGATTGATAATGCCATAAAAAACACTAAAAATGGTAGAATTGAATTATTATGCACCACTCAAAGCAATATTCTAACCTTAAAAATTATTGATAATGGTAAAGGAATGAGTAAAGAACTTATTGATTACTATCACAATTTTTATAAAAATCCAATTTCGAAAAATTATCATTTGGGGCTTCATATGATTATTGAGCTTCTTATTCTTATTGAAGGAAACATCAATATTAAAAGTGATATTGACAAAGGGACTACAATAGAAATAATGGTCGAATATAACTAGCCCTGAAAAGTTTTATACAAGTTAATGAGTTCTACCAGATTATTGACTTTTAGTTTTTCAAAAACTCTAGCTTTATAAGTGCTCACGGTCGACATATGAATATTTAGAATGTTTGAAATTTCTAAATTACCATTTCCTTTAATCAATAAATCGGTTATTTGAAGCTCTCTTTTAGATAAACCTTCAAAAGGATTTAAAGTCTTTTTACTAGTCTGGATGCTTACCAATTTACTTACCAATTCAGGAGAAACATAAGTTCCTGATTCAAAAATGGAAGTAATGGCAAACATGATTTTTTCTTCACTGCACAATTTATCGACATATCCATTGGCTCCGCTAGAAAGGTATTTCAAGGCGTATTGTTCTTCTTCGTGAGCCGAAAAAACCAGTATTTTTACTTCAGATTGAATAGCTCTAATGTCGGTTATCATATCAGTATTCTTTCCTCCAGGAATATTAATGTCTAGAACTACTAAGTCAAAAAGAAGATTTTTTAAAAGTGTAATAGCCTCAAAGAAATTTTCAGCATGCGAGATTGCAACATCCTCAAATTGTCTTTCAAGAATCATTGCAACTCCATTTCGCACTACCAAATGATCATCGACAATTAAAATTTTCTTTGTCATATTCACTATTTCTTAGTAAATCCTTTTCTAGTCATTTCGCCCCAACCTTTAGTTCCCATAACTTTTTCTTTGTAACCAATCAAAGCGGCATAAACAGTAAGCGGGTGGAAATAAAAAGGTTCAATAAAAGCAGCCATTAAAAGCTTTAAAAAATCGGCTTGTTTTGGATATTTATGATAGGTTTTTTCTTCGCTATATAAAGCAATAACCGAAAATAAAACAGCAAACGAATATACAAAAAGAAGTAATAAGAAGAAAAAATGCCAGTTTAATAATCCCAATACAATAAACACGACTGTTATTACAAGTCCGATAAATTCAATTGCAGGAGCTAAAAATTCAAACAAAGTCCAATATGGAACGCTTAACATTCCTAATAATTTATATTTTGGATTTAAGAACATTTTTTTGTGAAAACTCAATGTTTCTATAGTTCCGCGCATCCAACGCGAACGCTGTTTTTTGAATATTTTAAAATCTTCTGGCGCTTCGGTCCAACAAAGTGGGTCTGGAATATAACTTACTGAGTACGGCAATTTATTATCTAGCATATAACGGCGCATTCTTACAATCAGCTCCATGTCTTCTCCAACCGTTTTGGTGCTGTAACCGCCAGAAAGTATGGCAATTTCTTTATCAAAAGCTCCAAAAGCTCCACTAATAAGCAATAAGCCATCTAGTTTTCCCCAAGCCATTCTTCCCAAAAGAAATGCTCTTAAGTATTCTAAAACTTGAATTCTCGGCAACATAACATCTGGAATATTCACTTCGACCAAACGTCCGTTCTTGATCACACATTGATTAGCAATTCGAACCACTCCTCCAGTTGCAATAATGCGTTTTCCGTATGCCTCTAAAAACGGTTTTGCCAGTTTTAAAAGCGAATCTTTATCCAAAATACAATCGACATCAATACAAACCACATACGGATTCTGAGCAATGTTAAGTCCAACGTTTAATGCATCGGCTTTACCTCCATTTTCTTTGTCTACGACAATTAGCTTTTTGAAAGCGGCATTTTTAGAAGTGTAAATTCCTTTTATTTTTTTTGTTTCAATCTGCGGATGAAAATCCAAATTAGTCAAAACCAAATCGTAGGTTTTAGTCAAGATTTCCATCGAATTGTCCTTACTTCCATCATTTACTACAATAACTTGATAATTATTATAATTAAGCGAAAGCAATGATTTTACATTTTCTTCGATCGTAAGACCTTCATTATAAGCAGGCGCAATAAGCGAAAGTTTTGGTGCAAACTCAGTGCTTAACAGCACATCATAATCAACAAAGCTGTTACGTTTGAGGTAATTTCTGAGCTCTTTTGTCGAAATATAGGCCAGCATTAAATAAGACGACATTATCAGTATGGCGTAACCAAGTATTAGGAGTATATATACATCCAAAAACCATGTTATTTCAGGATTAAAAAAAGTCATTTTCTTATACTATTATGCTGTTAATGTCTGCAAAATACTTTGCGCTTCGTATTTTATGATAGCATTTGTTGTTTGGGCAGCCAGTTGCGCTACTTGCGGAACTTTTTGCGATAATTTCAGTTCTTTTATAAGCTTTAAACCAAGCGTAATAACGGTTGTGTTTTGCGATTCAAGTAAATGCTCAATTCCTTCTGTATCACCTATATCGTGTTTTTTAAAAGCGCCTATAATATTCAGTTGCATCCAATCGTCTATAGGATCAGAATGTTGCACCAAATACTGGATGCTTTGAGTTCCCTCAAGTTTTATGCAAGCATTTATGGCAACAATTTTTAATGTTTTATTTCTGGCTTTAGAACAAATAATAATTTGATCAAACGCTTCTTTGATATTAAATTCTGCCAATTCGGTAATTCCTTTACATTTTACTTCCCACCTTAAGCTTTTGAGCTTTTTAAACGAAGATTTTATCAATCCAGAATCCTCATAAAACCGTTCCAATTTCTCGGCATAAATACCTTCATAGTTTTTATGCAGATTAATTAGAGATTCTGTCAAAACTTCTCTAAAAAAAGATGTGTCAAAAAGCACTAGAAAATTCTTGTCTTCTTTGATTTTGGAAAAAGGAATATTGCCAAAAATAATATCCGACATTACTTTATCGATTACTGTGCTGTATTCTTTAGTAAGTCGTTCCTTTTTTATTTTATTGTTTCTGCTTGCTACAATAATAAGATATAAGATAAATGATGCCGTTACAAACAAGTAAATGGAAAACGTGAGAAAAGGTACTTCCCAACCTCCGCTTTTATATAAATCCCAGATCTCTTTCATCTTAAAAACGTTTCGTTACAATTAACTGCACATTAAACTTATTTCGATATTCTCCTGGTGTATATTCTTCATATTCGTAAAGGAAAATCGGACGCACAAAAAACGAATCGCCAAAACGGTGCTGATATTGAATTCCTACTCTATACGCTTTTAGAGGCTGTGTAAAATTATTGTAGAGATACAAATACGGTACATTTCCGTATTGCAATTCCAGTCTTACAAGACGCTCTTTTTCTTCGTTTACACGCTGAACACTTAAAACATGAGAAAATAATTCATTCGAAATATCGTAGTAAGGCCTGTAAGCAAAAGTATAAATCCCTGCATTATAAGCAACTTGACCAGTAAGCAATGTAATATTGTCTGTCTCAAAATGCATATATCGTCCTCCAAGCGAAAAATCGAATTTTTTCTGTGGCTTAAAATAGTATTCTAAACCTCCTTTGGCTACAGGAAATATGGTTTCTCCTGTAGAAACTCCAGCATTTGCATACAAATAACTTTTGTTTGAAAAGGTCTGATAAAAATCGGTTTCAAATAACATTTGCGTGTCGCCACTTATGTTTCCGATATTGGCTCTCCCAACAATTGCCGATTTGCTAAATTTATGCGAATACTCAACATATCCATAATGAAATGGTTGCTGTCCAGGATCTGAAGTCGAAATATTTAGGTAAGAAGCCGAAACTGTATTTTTTGCTTTACGCCCAATAAGTGTGCGTATTCCGCTAAAGGCTTGAGTACTATTATCAATGTAAGATGCTTTATCTATTAAATCTAATGCTTCCTGATCCCGATTTAGTTTTTCTAAACAAGTCGCTTTGATCTTCAATACATCTACCGATTTTGGATCAATCGCTAAATACTTATCACAATACGAAATACATTTTTCATACTCTTCTTGCCAGAAATAAACATTTACAAGTGCTTGCAAAGCTTCTGGATTTGGATTGTTTCTGTCTGCCATTGGAGACAAAATTTTTACAGCTGTTTTATAATCTTTCTTCCAGCTATAAATGCGTCCTGTGTAGGTTTGTATATCTTCATTTTCTGGGTATTTGGCACGCAAAGGTTCGATAAGCGATAATGCTTTATCAAAATTTTCTTTTTCGACTTCGCGTTTAACATTTGCCAAAGTCTCATCTATATTGATTTCTTGTGCAAATGCAACAGAAGAAATAAAAACCAGGAAAATAGAGTAATATATAAACTTCATTAGATTCGGGTTTTTAGTAATTTATTAATCCTCACTAAAAGTACAGCTGGACTTACAGGCTTTGCAATAAATTCATTTGCTCCAATGTCAAAAGAATCAAGCTCTGTCTGCTCCACACCTGAAGAGGTTAATATAATTACGGGAATATCAGATTTAAGGTTTTCTCGCACGTGCTGCGTAATTTCCATTCCGCTAACGCCCGGCATGTTTATATCAGTCAATATTAAATCATAGTTTTCTTTTTCGATCGCTTCAAGCGCTTCTTTTCCGTCAGAAAACTGGTCAATGCTAAATCCTTTGGACTCTAAGAAAAAAGATAACGATTTGCGTAGGATATCATTATCTTCGGCTACAATAATTCTCATTTTTTATTTTTTTTATCTTGGGGACAATTTAAATTATAACGTCTTATATAGTAAAGCTATTGTATATTTCCTTTATATCATAGCTCTTTTAAAATTTTAACGACTTCTTCAATTCCACAGTGAAAAATATTTACTTTATCTAATGTTTCTGCTGTAAATTCGCCAGATGACGCTTCTTCTTCGATAATCGACAAACAATTGCTTAAATCTTGCAGCATAAAAATATCCATGCTTGATTTCATATTATGCGCCAGTTTTTTTACGCTGTCGTAATCGGTATTTTTAAAGGCTTCTTCTAACTGTTCCGACTGACTTGGAATCTTTTCAATAAAAAGATCTATCATATCTTTCCTAAATTCGGCATCGCCTCCAGACATTTCATCCAAAAAAGACATATCGATAATTCTTTTATGATGTGTATCGCTATCTGGCGTCATTACCGTTTTTATAGCTTTTAAAAGTATAGACTGTTTAAAAGGTTTTGGCACATAAGCATTCATTCCCACTTTGTAGCATCGCTCCTGCTCTCCTACCAAAGAATGTGCTGTCATGGCAATAATTGGTATGCTTGAATTCATTTCATTCCTGATATATTCTGTGGTTTGGTAGCCATCTTTTACAGGCATTTGCAAATCCATTAAAACCAGATCATATTCATTTTGAGATAAAAGTTCGATGCCTTCTTCACCGTTTTGTGCAATATCCAAATCGAAACCAAAATTATTAATTACGCTTTTTGCAAGCTTTTGGTTTAGAACATTGTCTTCGCAAAGCAATATTTTAAGATTTCCTAAATCATTTTTAGAAACCGTTTTTACCGTTGTTTCTTCAAAGTTTGATTTTTTGTACGAAAGGGTAAAGAAAAATTCAGAACCGCGGTTTAGAGTACTTTTTACGTGAACTTCTCCTTTCTGAAGTTCTACTAACTGTTTTACAATATTAAGTCCGAGTCCAGTACCGCCAAATGTTCTTGTTGTACTTTCTTCGCCTTGTGTAAAACGTTCAAAAATTGTTTCGAGTTTATCTTTTGGTATTCCGATTCCGGTATCTTTTATAGAAAACTTAAACGAATAGCTATCTTCTGTTTCCTCTATTTTCTTTACCGAAACGGTTACTTCTCCTTCATTTGTAAACTTAAGCGCGTTGCCGATAAGGTTTACCAAGATCTGATTTAATCTGCCTTGATCGCCAACAACCAAATCTGGCAATTCGGCATCAAGAAAAAGATTAAACTCGACGTCTTTTTGTACTTTAACTTTCAGTAAACTATAAACATGTTTAAGCGTTTTCTTCAAATTAAAAGGTTCAGATTCTATAGGTAAATTTCCAGATTCAATTTTTGAAAGATCCAGAATATCATTTACAATCAGAAGC
The DNA here is from genome assembly GCF_002399805.1 of Flavobacterium sp. UBA4854. Taxonomy (NCBI): domain Bacteria; kingdom Pseudomonadati; phylum Bacteroidota; class Flavobacteriia; order Flavobacteriales; family Flavobacteriaceae; genus Flavobacterium; species Flavobacterium sp. UBA4854. Next base: position 3,809 of record NZ_DHEI01000045.1, on the reverse strand, counting down.
AGATTTTCGCCTGCAATCTGTACACTTCCAATATAATCGCGCTGTGTATCATCGAGTTCGGTCTGCGCAAGCAAATCAGTAAAACCAATAATCGCGTTTAAAGGCGTTCTGATTTCGTGACTCATATTGGCCAAAAAACTGTCTCTTGCCAAAACTGCACGTTCTGCAATTTTTCTCTGTGCGTATAGTTGATTGTTTTTTGTACCTATTTCTAACTGCGCCATCACGTGTTTTGCTACGATAGAAAGTGCGTTGCGCTGATTTTCATTCAATTCCTTAACAACATGATCAACTGCACACAAAGTTCCAATATTATAGCCATCTGGCGTGGTAAGCGGCACACCTGCATAAAATCGCACATTAAATCCGCCTGTTACATTTGGGTCGTCTTTGAATGTTTCATTAACATGAGTGTCGTTAATTTCTAGAATTTTTGTATCTAAAATAGTGTAATTGCAAAAAGTGATTTCACGAGGGACTTCTGAAACTCCTATTCCAATTTCAGATTTAAACCATTGCCTGTTTTCATCAATAAAAGAAATATGAGCAATTGGCACACCGCAAATGTAAGCAACAAGCTTTGTAGCATCGTCAAAAGCATCATCTGGGAGCGTGTCGAGTATATTATAACGTTTTAGGGCAGCCAAACGTTGTAGTTCGTTATCTGGAATTGGATAATCTTTATTCATTTTTTCATAGAGGTAAAGGCATAAAGATAAAATAATTTAGACTAAAACCCCTGCCTTATCTCGACTTTATTGTGAAAAATTGTTCGAGATGCCTAAATTTTTATCCGTCAAATCTTCCTTTTTTCATTTCATTACAAATTTTTTCTAGGTCATTACAAAATTGAATTGCTGCTATTGGGCAGATGCTAATTTTGTTATAAAATTGCCCTGATTTTATCAACTAATCTCTTCAAAAAAAGCCATTTTTCTATCTTTTTTACAAGAAAATCAAGTCATTGCGAAGAGCAAAAAATTAAAGTAAATGAAAAACTTAAGAAACAGTATTTTTTACGTTGGAGTTATCGGAGGATTTTCTCTTTTAATGTATTGGATTATTTTATTGGGAGTAAAACTAGAAACCGGTCGAAATCTTAAAATTCCAACCTCAGATAAAACCCAATGGAGCGAATTTCTTGATTCTCTTATAAAAAACTTACACCATCCGTTAGCGCTTTTACTCGCACAAATTGTTACGATTATCTTTGTTGCCCGTATTTTTGGATGGATTTGCATTAAAATAAAACAGCCAGCCGTTATTGGAGAAATGATTGCCGGAATTGTAATGGGACCTTCTTTAATCGGAATGTATTTTCCTGAATTTTCTGCGGCTTTATTTCCAGCAGAATCTCTTGGAAATCTTCAATTCTTAAGTCAAATTGGCTTAATCCTTTTCATGTATATCGTAGGAATGGAGATCGATATGAAGATTCTTAGAAACAAAGCCCATGATGCTGTAGTTATAAGCCACGCAAGTATTATTATTCCTTTTGTTTTAGGAATGGGTCTAGCGTATTTTATATATGACGAGTTTGCCCCCGCAGATGTACAATTTACATCTTTTGGTTTGTTTGCCGGAATCGCGATGAGTATCACTGCTTTTCCGGTACTTGCCAGAATTGTGCAAGAACGTGGCATACATAAAACAAAATTAGGGACAATCGTAATTACTTGTGCAGCAGCCGACGATATTACAGCTTGGTGTATTCTAGCAGTTGTAATTGCGATTGTAAAAGCAGGTTCTTTTGGAAGTGCCTTATATACAGTTGTTTTAGCTTTAGGCTATGTTTTTTTAATGATAAAAGTAGTTCGTCCGTTCCTTAAACGAATTGGAGATCTATACGCTACAAACGAAAAATTAAGCAAACCAATTGTAGCCATTTTCTTTTTGACGCTGGTGGTTTCTTCTTATTTAACTGAAGTTATAGGAATCCACGCTTTGTTTGGAGCTTTCATTGCAGGTGCTATTATGCCTGAAAACATTAGATTTAGAAATCTCTTTATTGAGAAAGTTGAAGACGTTGCGCTTGTACTTTTATTGCCTCTATTCTTTGTTTTTACAGGTTTGAGAACTCAAATTGGCTTATTGAATGAGCCTTATTTATGGAAAATTGCGGGATTAATTTTTGCAGTAGCCGTTGTGGGTAAATTTGTTAGCAGTATGCTTGCTGCCAAATTTGTGGGTCAAAGCTGGAAAGATAGTTTATCTATTGGAGCTCTAATGAATACAAGAGGTCTAACAGAATTGGTTGCCTTAAATATTGGTTACGATCTAGGAGTTTTAAGCCCAGAATTGTTTTCTATGTTTGTAATTATGGCGCTTGCCACAACATTTATGACAGGCCCTACATTAGATTTAATCAATTGGCTTTTTAAATCTAGTAAAGAAGAAAAAGAAGAAGATATTGCGCTAAAAAATAAGTACAGAATTTTATTGTCTTTTGACAGACCAGAATCTGGAAGAGCGTTACTTAAAGTGGCTGACGGATTAACGAACAAAAGAGCTGAAAGTTCTGAAATTACGGCAATGCACTTTCTTCCTACCGAAGAATTACATCACTACAACACAGATGTTTATGAAGATGAAAAATTTAAAGGCATTGTAGAAGAATCTGTTGCATTAAACAGGAATATTACAACTATGTTTAAAGCCTCTTCTGATATTGACAATGAAATTGTAAATGTTGCTAATAAAAGCAAACATGATTTATTATTGGTTGGAATTGGACAATCTATTTACCAAGGAAGTTTACTAGGGCGAGTACTTGGATTTACAACCCGAATTATTAATCCTGAAAAGATATTAAATACCGTAACTGGAAAGGAAAACATTTTAGAATCTGCACCTTTTGACGATGGAACAAGACAAATTATTGCAAAATCGCATATTCCTGTTGGCGTCTTAATTGATAAGGATTTAACTGATATCAATACGATTTTTATTCCTCTTTTTAATTTAAAAGATTGGGATTCTGTTCAGAACTACGTTCAGAAGTTCATTCAGAATATCAATGCGAGAATTGAAATTCTGGATATTGAAGGCAAAATTATGGCTGATCTAGATACGAAAGAAAAAATTAGAATGATAGAACAAGCAGCTCCAAACCAAATAACTTTGAGAAAAGAACAATCTATTGAAAAAGATTTTCTAGAACACCAAGATCTTATGCTAATTTCTATTGATGGATGGAAACATTTGGTAGAGAATAAAAGTCCTTGGCTGGCTAATATACCTTCTACTTTAATTCTTTCTGAAGATAAAAAATAGTTTTTTTTAAAATTATGAGTTATGAATTATAAGTTGGAAAGCATCTGTAATCTCATAATTCATAATTCATAACTCAAGAATCCTATCCAGCTTAAGAGTTGTATTTCCTGATGGAAGCGTTTTTGGTGCTTTTATTAATTTTTGAGCTAGAAATGCCGTAGTGATTGGTTTTAGGTTTTTGAAAAGTCCTATGGCGTTGAAGAATTTTATCACTTTTATTGAAATTTTTTCTCCCAAACGATCTGTATTTTCGCGAATAAGCGGTCCTGGTCTAAAAACGATGTATTGTGAAAAATTTAGCTCTTGAAGATGATCTTCTAACTTTCCTTTCATCATCGAATAAAATACACTGCTTTTGGCTGAAGCTCCATACGAAGAAACCAAAACCAAAGATTGTACTTCGTTTTTTCGTGCAGCAGAAGCGAAATCGGCTGGAATATCATAATCGATTTTCCATTGTTTTTCTTTTGATCCTGCGTCTTTTAAAGTTGTTCCCAAACATGAAAAAAGAATATCGCCCGTAATTAATTCCTGAA
>NZ_DHEI01000050.1:32252-71794 GCF_002399805.1 Flavobacterium sp. UBA4854 | reverse complement strand
ATTAACACAGATTAGAAAATCCTAATAATCCAAATAATCTCTGGCAAAAAAAATAAAGACAAAGCTTTGCGTTCTTAGCGTTTATACTAGGCTATGCTTAAAAAAATCTTTGCGCTCTTTGCGTTAAAAATTCTTTGTATTTCACATTTTACCATTCACATTTCGCATCTCGCAAATCACAACTTACGCGCTGTCCATTTCACCTTAGAGTTTGTCCGTTTCACCTATTTTCTCATTTCGTAAGAAGGGTTATCGAAATACTTTTGACAAAGAAATTAACGAAAACAAATAATTTAAATCAGAAATTATGGAAACGAAAAAACAAAAAACATGGGTTATAATCGCAATTATTGTTTTAGGAATCATTGCCTTTTTAGTTCCGAATCAGATTGCAGCGCAGGGAGTAAAACGAATCGATTTGCAGAAACATGATCTAAGCACTCCAGGAAAAGAAATGGTTCAGGCACGAATCGATTTTGAAGGACATTCAGCTTTTGGGAAACATTCTCATCCAGGCGAAGAAGTAATTTACGTTGTTGAAGGTTCGCTGGAATATCAGATTGAAGACGAAAAGCCAGTGACACTAAAAGCAGGCGAAGTACTTTTTATTCCAGCTGGCGTAGTGCATTCTGCTAAAAATAATACAAATGCGAAAGCATCAGAACTGGCGACTTATATTATAGAAAAAGGGAAACCGATACTTGTAATGAAAAAATAGTTCCAAGTTTAAGGTTTTTGCCACGAAGGCTCAAAGACGCAAAGATTTATTTTATAACAAATTCCACAAAGACTTTTATTGTAAATTCCTTAATAATAATTATTCTAAAAAAAAGAATCTTAGTGCCTTCGTGTCTTCGTGGCAAAATCTTTCCCCGTCCATTTCACCCTCGACTTTGTCCACTTCACCTTTTTTTACCTTTTAAAACAAGCATTGTCAAAATACCTTTGACGAAGAAATTAACTGATAATCAACTAATCAAATAATAAAAATTATGAAAACACTATTCAATATTTTAATCACTATTCTTTTTATGAATGCAACTTTCACTCAAGCACAGACTTCAACACAAAAAGCAATTGAAGTAAACAGTTCGCTTGGAACATTAAAACAAATCAACGCTGGATTATTAAACGTGGGTTATACCGAAGCAGGTCCGTCAAATGGAACTCCAGTAATATTACTTCACGGTTGGCCTTACGATATTCACAGTTACAACGAAGTCGTTCCGATTTTGGTTTCAAAAGGATACCATGTTTTTACACCTTATTTACGCGGATTCGGGACAACGACTTTCCTTTCAAAAGAAACTTTCAGAAACGGTCAGCAAGCGGCTTTAGCAAGTGATATTATCGCTTTTATGGATGCACTAAAAATTGACAAAGCTGTAATTGGCGGTTTCGACTGGGGTGCTAGAACAGCGGTTGTAGTATCGGCACTTTGGCCAGAACGCGTAAAAGGTTTGGTTTCTGTAAGTGGTTATTTGGTGGTGAATTTAGAAGCAAACTTAAAACCACTTCCTCCAACAGCTGAGTTAGGATGGTGGTACCAATATTATTTCGCAACCGAAAGAGGAAAACAAGGTTACACACAAAACACTTACGATTTTAATAAGCTAATCTGGAAAATCGCTTCTCCGTTATGGAATTTTGACAAATCAACTTACGATCAAACGGCTCAGTCTTTTGACAATCCAGATCACGTAGCAATTGTGATTCACAATTACAGATGGAGACAATCTCTAGAAGCAGGTGAAGCGAAATACGATAATCTAGAAAAACGCCTTGCTGCAAAACCAGAGATTAAAGTTCCAACGATTACAATAGGAAGTGATTTTGACGGCGCTTTCGCGGATGGAAAAGCATACGCAAACAAATTCACAGGAAAATACGAACATAGAGTTTTAAAAGGAATCGGACACAACGTTCCGCAAGAAGATCCAAAGGCGTTTGCACAAGCGATAATCGACGTATCTAAATAATGGTGAATCATTCTTTTACTTTTTACATTTCACAAAAAACATTTCACTTTTTACAAATAACATTTTACACAAAAAAACATGGAAACAAAAGTTTTATACACAGGCAGAACACACACAACAGGCGGTAGAGAAGGAGCTTCTCAAAGTTCAGACGAACAATTAAATATCAAATTAAGCGTACCGGGATCTTCGCGTCCGGGAACAAATCCGGAGCAATTGTTTGCTGCGGGATGGTCGGCTTGTTTTATTGGAGCTTTAGGAATTGCAGCTTCTAAACTTGGCGTTAGACTTCCAGCAGAAACCGCTGTGGATGCCGAAGTAGATTTATGTGTAGCAGAAGGAGAATATTCGCTTCAGGCAAGATTAAATATAAGTCTTCCTGGAATTGATATTCAAACTGCAGAAGCTTTGGCGGCGCAAGCACATCAGACTTGTCCATATTCTAAAGCAACGAGAGGAAATATAAATGTTGAGATTAATATTCTATAATAGTTTTAAGTTATGAATTATGAGTTATGAGTTGATTCGAAAACTCTACTCTTAACAAACGTAACAGGTTTTTAAAACCTGTTACGTTTAATAAATGCAATTATGAAAAAGATAAAAATTTTAAGCGGATTTGTAATGCTGTTTTTTTTAATTGGAAACAGCGTTTTTAGTCAAAACAATTCAAAAGGTTTTGCACTTTTAGAATTGTATACTTCAGAAGGCTGTTCGAGCTGTCCGCCAGCAGATGAATTGCTTGGGAAAATTCAGAATGAATACCGTGATAAAAACGTTTATGTATTGGCTTATCATGTAGATTATTGGGATAAACAAGGTTGGAAAGATATTTTCAGTAATGCCGATTTTACCAAAAGACAATACGATTACGCGCAATTTCTAGGAAAAGAACCAATCTACACGCCTCAGGTAATCATTAACGGAAAAACAGATTATATCGGTTCTCAGGAAACGAGTCTCAGAAACGGAATTAAATCGGCACTTTCAAAGCAAGTTTCGGCAAGTTTAGGTTTAGAAGCAAGTCAAAATGCTAATTCGCTTTCTGTAAATTATAACGTTGAAAGCACTTCAAAAAACAGTCGTTTGCTGATTGCAGTTGTTCAGAAAGAAGCTAAAAGCAATGTAAAAAGAGGCGAGAATGCTAATCGAGTTTTATCGCATTATCAAATTGTTCGTAATCTGCAATCTGTAGATTTAAGTAAAGCCAAAAAAGGAACGGCAGCGATTCATCTTCCTAAAAATTATAATGCACAGGATTTCGAAATAATCGGGTTTATTCAGGATATGAATTCAGGTACTATTTTAGGAATTAAGAGAGTTTAGCTTTAGTATTAAAAAAATCTCTCGCAGATTTTGGAGATTATGCAGATAAAAAAAAACAGCTAGATCTGCTAAATCTGCGAGAGAAATTTACCGATTCAAAGAACCTAGTTTTTTACTCCCAGTTTTTCCACACAGTTTGTCATCCCGAGGAACGAGGGATCTCCACAAGAAACTCCGCAAACAAAATTGACAATCTTTGTAGAGCTACTTGTGGAGATCCCTCGTTCCTCGGGATGACAAAAAATGAGAAAATAAAGTTCTACGAGATTAAAGTTTATCTGCACTTATCTCCTAAAATCCTATAAAATCTGCGTGAAATCTTTTTCAAATAAACTTATCTTTGATCATAACAAACCTATTACAATATGGAAAAAACAAAACGTTTTCAGGTTTCGCTCAAAGTCATTTGGGGAAGTTCGATTGCATTGGCGGTTATGGCTTCGATACCTAAATTATTTGATGCCGATTCTACACCTGGAGACCTTATTATAAATTCTTCGATTACGCTGTTGTTTTCCCTTTTTATATGGTATTACAACATTTACAGTTTACCAAAGTTTTCTGCTAACCATGCCAATAAAAGTCTCTTTAACTGGAAACTTTTACTGAGTGTTATTCTGGGGATTGTTTTAATGGTGATTCTGGTAATTGCGCATCAGGAACTGTTTCAAGTTTCAAAAATGGATGCTCCAATCATGTTTGAACTTCGCGGAGTTTTAATCAACTTGATTGTGTATATGTTTTTGCATTTGCTTTTTCAAAATTATCAAACACAGCAAATGGGAGTTGAATTGGAACGTACAAAAGCCGTAAACCTTGGCGCTCAATACGAATTGCTGAAACAGCAGGTAAATCCGCATTTTTTGTTTAATAGTTTGAATACGCTGAAATCTATGGTTGATATCCAAGATCCGCAGAGTTCTGATTTTATCTTGAAATTATCTGATTTTTATCGTTTTACGTTAGAAAGCCGAAAAATGGATTTGATTCCGCTTCGCGAAGAACTACAGATTTTAGATTCGTATGTATATCTGCTAAAAGCGCGTTTTGAAGACGGATTTATTTTAGAAAACGAAATTGATTCTAAACAGTACGATTCTGCAATTCCGCCTTTTACTTTGCAATTATTAATTGAAAACTGCATCAAACACAATGTCGTTTCTTTAGATAAACCTCTCAAAATAAAGCTTTATACAGAAAACGAATTTTTGGTAGTTGAAAATAAAATTCAGCTCAAAAGAGGCGCCGTTTCTACAGGTGTTGGTTTAGATAATATCAACCAACGTTTTATGCACCTGATTCATAAAGAAATTGAAATTGACAAAGACGAAACTACCTTTAAAGTTAAAATACCACTAAATTATGACTATCATAATAATTGAAGATGAAGTAAAAACAGCCAAAGCGCTTGGCCAACTAATTCTGAGCATCAGACCTGATGTTCAGATTTTGTCATATATACAAAGTATTGACGGCGCAGTAGATTATCTTTTAGAAAACGATCAGCCCGATCTTATTTTTATGGATATTCAGCTGGCAGACGGTCAGTGTTTTGAGATTTTTAAGAATGTTGAGGTTTTGTCACCTGTAATTTTCTGCACCGCTTTTGATGATTATGCGATCGAAGCGTTCAAATCAAACGGAATTGATTATGTTTTAAAACCTTTTTCGAGAGATAGTATTTCGCAGGCTTTAAAGAAAGCTGGAGAACTGAAAAACTTCTTTCAAAGAAACAAAAAAGCCATGCCCGATTTTGATTATTTGTTGACTAGAACTGGTGAAAACAAAGGTAAAAGCAGTTTTTTAGTTTTCAAAAACAATAAATATCAAACCGTTTTAACCGAGAATATTGCGTTTTTCTTTATCAAAAATGAAACGCCAACAATTATGACTTTAGATAAAAACGAATATCCGTTAACACAGTCGTTAGATGAAATTCATAAGCTTTTACCGCCAATTCAGTTCTTTAGAATCAACAGACAATATTTGGTTAATTTTTCGGCTATTCGCGAAGCAGAACATTATTTTTCGCGTAAAATAATCGTGAAATTAAGCGTTCCAACAGAAGAAAAATTGTTGGTCGGAAAAGAAAAAGCAACGGCATTTTTAAGCTGGTTAGAAAACCGATAAAACCAATTAATTTACCATTTTCTGAGATAAACTAATTGGCTTGATTTTATAACCCTGGAAACATAAAACAGCTTATNNNGAAATTCTATAAATATTTTACCCTGCTGGGGCTTTTATTTATAAATTGGTTTTTAATATTCATTCAAACACAAAAGAACTTACTTTTTGAGAAAGTCTCTTGTTTTTTGCTATCTCCATTAAAAGTTTTCGGTAGATGGACTATAAGTAGCTGTATACAATTTTCTATACATTGCATACGTTACGCTTACCATTACNNCCTGGAAACATAAAACAGCTTATGAAAAACAAAGCTGAAAGTATAAAGCAGAGAATTAGAATGATCTTTTTCATCTTAATTTGTATTAGATAGACTAAGAAATAATAAAATGCCTAATATCAATTATTAGGCATTTTTATTTTAATGTAGTTTTGTTTTAATTGATTGCTGATGGAGTATAAGTTGCGGTATACAGTTTTCTGTACATAGCATACGTTACGCTTACCATTACAAAAGCAATAATAGCATCTGTCGCAGCACCAAAACCTAAAACGGCAATTTTTGAAAAGAAAGCAAAGATGATATCGAAAAATACTCCTGCGAAAACCCATTCTTTCAATCGTAATAATTTGTTCGGAATTAAAAGTGTAATAACACCAGCTACTTTAAAAACGCCAAGGATGTAAATGAAATGTGCTGGATAACCTAATTGTTGTGTGATTCCCCAAACTAATGGATTGTTTGTTAATTCGAAGAAACCGCTTGCGCCAAACCATAAAGAAGTTAATACTGCGCCTGTCCAATAGATAATTTTTGTTGTTTTTGAGTTCATGATTTTGATATTTAAAGTTATTTAACGGTACAAATGTGCGTTGAAAGCTTTAAAATCGAAATCGGAATCTTGGTGAAACGGACAAACTTCGGGGTGAACTGGACAGAGTGTGACTTGTGTATTTTACCGCAAAGTACGCTAAGATTCTGTATATAAATGCTGGAGATTTTAAGTTCACAAAGGTTTATTTCACGCAGATTTTAAATGATTTAGGCAGATAAGCGCGGATTTTTTTAAGGCTTAAAAATTAAAATCTGCTAAAATCTGAAGAATCTGCGCTGCGTGAAACAAAATCATTTTAATCTTTTTAATCTGTGGTTTTTAAAAAAAACTTTGCAACTCTGCGACTTTGCGAGATTAAAAAAGTTTAAGCACAAGCTTAACAGCTAGTAAGACCTTTGCGAACTTAAATTTTACAGCATTTATATAAAAAAAGAATCTTTGTGCACTTTGCGTTAAAAAACTATACTGACATTTCAGCAATTAAAGCCTGCATTAATTCACTGGCTTTACGATATTTTAAATTACATGTGTTTTGTCCCGACCAGAAATTTACTAAATCGGTTCTTCCTTGAGCTAAAGCAGCAGTTTTTAAAGAAGCCATTAATCTAGTTTGAAGCGGAAAAGGAAGCACTTCAGATTCAAAAGGAACAGTGTCAGATATTTTATTGCAAACCATTCGGCCCATTCTTCCTGTAAGCGATTTTGAAATTGTTGTCGGAATATTGGGATTTGCAAACAATGTTTCTTTATGTAAAGGCACAGCAGCAGATTCGTCGGTAACCATAAAAGCAGTTCCCAATTGGACAGCATCGGCACCTAAAGTCATAGCGGCGGCGATTCCTTTAGCATCTATAATTCCGCCAGCAGCAATAATTGGCGTTTTGGTTTTTGCTTTTAATTGCTGAATGAGACTAAATAATCCTGTAAAAGAATCTTGAGCAGGTTTTAAAAACGATGGCCTGTGTCCGCCAGCTTCAAATCCTGCGGCGACAATTGCGTCTACTTCCGCATCTTCTAGTGCAAGTGCTTCTTCTAATGTTGTGGCAGCACCAACGGTTTTTATTCCAAGTTTTCTGCTTTCTTGAAGGATTTCTTTTGACGGAATTCCGAAAATGAAACTAAAAACAGCAGGTTTAAGTTCGAATAAAACTTCTACTTGTTTTTCAAATTTCGAAGGAATATCAGAAGATAAATCAGGAAGCGAAATTCCTAATTCATCAAAGTAAGGTTTAAAATTATGTTTTAACTTTTCTAATTTCTCTTTTGGATAATTTATAAGACTTTCATCAACATCATTAACCCATAAATTGATGTTATAAGGTTTAGAAGTGGCAAGTTTGATTTCTTTTCCAGCTTGTCGAATTTCTTCTGGTGTGAGCGTATAAGCGCCGTAACTGCCCAATCCGCCTGCGTTGCTTACAGCTGCCAAAAGTGAAGCTGTAGAAAAACCGCCTCCCATAGGGCCTTGTAAAATTGGATACTCAATGCCTAGTAATTCTGTTATTTTGGTTTTCATGCGTGAACCTAATTTTTATACGAATAGTAAAATTACTAAATATTAAAACGGTTCGCTTCAATAATTTTTATTGTTTTTTAAAGTAAGAAACAAAAAAGGAAAGGCTGTTTTTTCAGGAATGAAATTTTACGGTTGAGTCGTTAAAAATGATTATTCGGTTATATAAAAAAAGATTGAAGCCTTTATTTGAGCATTTTTGCGAGAAAGTTTAATTATATTCTATGAATTCACCTCTTACTATAATCGCCGCAACAAATTTTTCTGCCATCGCCACTAATGCAGTTAATTATGCCGCTGGACTTGCCAAAGCCACAGGCGCAAAATTGGTTTTATTTAATTCATTTTCATTGAGTGTGCACAGTGCTAACTCTCATATAACTGCAGATGCAATGCAAAAGCAGATTGAAAGAGCGATTTCTAAACTAGAAAACTTAGCTAAAGAAATGGCCGATTCGTTTAAAATCGAAACAGCAGCAATCTGTACGTATTCTTTTTTGGAAGATGAACTTCCGAAAATTATTGCAGAAACAAACGCAGATGTAGTTGTAATGGGAATGGCCGAACGTTCTTTTGAACAGGAATTATTAGGAAATTCAACTACAACGGCAATTAAGAATCTTCAAATTCCCGTTTTGGCAGTTCCTGAAAATGCACATTTCTTAAATATCAAAAAAGTATTATATGCATGCGATAGTTTGAGTTTTTCGGCTATTAAGAAATTCAGCTGGATTAAAAATGCTTTGGGAGATTTTGGTGCAGAAATTGAGTTTTTTAGTGTAGACGAAAAATTAGACGATTTAAAAGAAGAACAACACAGAGTTTTAATGAATTCGAATATCGAAAAAGAATTTGAAGATGTAAAATATCTTTATAAAACGGTAAGATCGAATGCTGTTATTAACGAAATCAGAAAAGAAATTAAGAATTACGAGGCCGATTTACTGATTATGGTGCCTCAAAAATACGGTTTTTGGGATTCTTTGGTTCATAGAAGTAAAACTAGGATTTTGGCAGCAGGGCTTGATATTCCATTATTGTCGTTTCCGAATTATTAAAGATTGATTTGATTTAAAAATAATGATATAAAAATTACAAGGTTTTTTTGAAGAAATTTTATCAGAATAAATTTTAACAGATTTTTTTTGATTTTAGGGAATCTATAATTTTTAGCGTTTGTTGCCGAATTTCAAAATTATATTTTAACATTTGAGGCAGTTTTGTTAATTATTCTTAATTGTCTGCTAGTTTCAGATTTTTTTAAATTAATTTTGTGGCACTCTAAAAACTTAAATGCAAATAGGTTTTTTATCAGTATGGCAACAGCTACAATTGAGAGTTATCTACAAACTGAAACAGCATTATATGATTTTAAAAATAAGATAAATTAAAGATTATATACCAAGTAATACCGAGAGAACACTTGGTGTATATTTTTAATTTATTTTAATTGGATTTTGTATAATCTTTTTGGTTTGTTCGGGTTTTTAAAACAATATTTCTCAGAAAAGTTATTGTCAGCAGATTTAATCGGCTTTTTAGGAATGCAATTGTCTTTCCTGCATCAGTTCTAAAGAAACTGTAAAAAGAAGAGAAAAGTATTAAGCATTGGGTTCTAAGAGTACAAAGCTTAAAAAAAATAAAAAACAATGAGCGCAGTAATTACAGCAATAGGTGGTTTCGTACCATCATCAATTCTGACCAATAAAAAGATTTCAGAAACAGTTGATACATCGGAGGAATGGATCATTAAAAGAACTGGAATTAAAGAACGTAGAATCGCAGACGACGACACAGCAACATCTGATCTTGCTGCGGCAGCGATTGAAAATCTTTTCGAAAATTATAACGTAGATCGAAACGAGATTGAAGCTTTGCTTGTCGCAACAGCAACTCCCGATCACATTTTAGCGCCAACTGCAAGTATTGTTTGCGATAAAAGCGGACTTACAAATGCTTTTGGGATTGACATGAACGCAGCTTGTAGCGGATTTCTATATGCGCTAGAAATGGGAGCAAATATGATCGAAAGCGGACGTTATAAGAAATTAATCATCGTTGGAGCTGATAAAATGAGCTCTATCGTAGATTATGAAGATCGTAATACTTGTATTCTTTTCGGAGATGGAGCAGGTGCGGTTTTGTTAGAAAAAACAGAATCTGAGTACGGTTTAATGAAAACGATTTTAAAAACTGACGGAAGCGGAGTTTCTTCTTTGGCTGTACCAGCTGGAGGTTCTAGAAACCCAACTTCTATGCAGAGTCTTTTGCACAGAACGCATTATTTAAAACAAGACGGAGCTTTTGTATTTAAGAGAGCTGTTGCAGCAATGAGCCAAGTTTCTCAAGATGCTTTAGTAAAGAATGATTTGGAAGCAGCTCAAATTGATTGGGTTGTGCCACATCAAGCCAATTTGAGAATTATTAATGCTGTTGGCGAAAGTTTAAATATTGATTCTGATAAAGTAAAAGTAAATATTGACCGTTACGGAAATACAACATCGGCAACAGTTCCTTTATGTTTATGGGATTTTGCAGCCGATTTCAAAGAAGGTCAAAATGTATTGATTACTACTTTTGGTGCAGGTTTTTCTTGGGGTGCAACGTGTCTGAAATGGGGCGTTATGCGTGAGAAAAATCCAGTTGCTATCATAAAAGCAGACAAAAAAGAAGAAGGTGTTCTTGTTGAACACTAATAAGATAGGATTTTTCAATTTTACAGTTGAGGGAATTAATGGGTAGAAAGAACCAAAATAAAAAATCGGGCAAGAATTTTTTCTATAAATACTACAGGGTTATAGTAATTCCAGCCGTTTTTTTGGTCTATCTTTCTTCGTATTATTTTCTAAATCCGTACCGAAATTTTGAAGAAGAAGGTTTGCTCGATTTAGATCAGACCTTCGATATCTTCATTATTTTATTGTATTGCGCCATCCTTACAGAACTAACTTTGTTTGTTGGACGCAAATTAAATTACTACATCAGTTGGGAACAAAATCCGGCTTTTAGAGCAATAGCACAGTTTATTTGTCTTATTGCCGGAAATATACTTTTAAACTATTTTTTCTCTTGCCTTTGGGATTATTTATATCCTTGTACTGCTTTAGAAGAAAATGATTTGGTTGTAATATGGCAGTCTAAAATTATGGCTGCAATTATTTCACTTTTTATAAGTGCCATTCATACCGGAATATTTCTATTAAACAGATGGCGTTTAAATGCTATAGAAACAGCAGAATTAAAGGTTAAAGCCTCTGAACTTCAAGAAGCGGTAACGCGTTCAAAATTAGAATCTCTTAAAATGCAGTTAGATCCGCATTTTGTATTCAATAATTTCAGCACTTTGACAGAGCTGATTTATGAAGATCAGAAAGAAGCAGCTTCGTTCTTAGAAAATATAACGAGAGTATATCGTTATATGATTTCGAATTCAAATAAAGATACCATTACAGTTAAAGAGGAAATCGAATTCTTGAATGCGTATTTTTATTTGTTGAAGAAAAGATTGGGCGAAAAAATAGATTTAAAAATTCAGGTTGACGCTGCTTCGCTTGCACTTCATTTACCGCCTTTAACGTTGCAATTATTGGTAGAAAATGCCGTAAAACATAATATGGCAACTTTGGCCAATCCGCTTACGATTACTGTTTTCTCTAATTCTGGAGATATTATTGTTCGAAATAACTTGCAGCAAACAGCTGGAAAAAGTCTGGTTTCAACAGGAATTGGAAATAAAAATATTGAATTTCGTTATAAAATTTTATCTGAAAGAATGCCAACTTTTAGCGAATCAAACGGCTATTATGAAGTGCATCTGCCATTAATTTAAGAATTATGAAAATTTTAATTGTAGAAGATGAAAGCATTAACGCCAGCAGGTTAAAGAGACTGTTGGAAGAACTAGAACCCAATTGTGAAATTTTAGACATAATTGACACGGTTGTCGATACTGTTTCATGGCTAAAATCTAACCCAAAACCCGATTTAATTACAATGGACATCCGTTTAGCAGACGGACTTAGTTTTGCTATTTTTGATGAAATCAACATTACTTGTCCTGTAATTTTTACTACAGCTTATGACGAATATGCAATTCGTGCTTTTAAGGTAAACAGCATCGATTATTTGATGAAACCCATTGAAAAGACGGAGTTGGAGTTTGCCCTAGCTAAATTCAAATCTTTAAATAAAAATGAATCTAGCGTAACCAATATCGCAGGAATCCTAAAAGAACTGATCGAAAAACCAGTTTTCAGAATGCGTTTTTTGGTAACGTATCGTGACGGTTATAAAAGTGTAGACGTTTCAGATATCGACTTTATATATTCTGAGTTTAAAACCAGTAATTTGTTTCTTAAATCTGGTGTCATTATCTCAATTCCGCAAACTATGGAAGAACTGGAGCAAGAATTAGATCCGAATATCTTTTTCCGCGCTAACCGTCAGTTTTTCATTCGTGCCGAAAGCATTAAATCTATTGCGAACTATTTCAACGCAAAATTAAAAATCCAACTTAGACTAGATCCTGAACGCGAGGTAATCATCAGCAGAGAAAAAACTCCTTTCTTTAAGCAGTGGATGGATAGATAAGAAAGTTTCTAAGTTTCTAAGATGCTAAGTTTTTTTTGCCACGAAGGCGCTAAGGCGCAAAGTTTTTTTATCCTATTTTTTACAGTCTAGTTTGTCATTTCGACCGTAGGGAGAAATCTCCACAAGTAGCTCTACAAAGATTGGCGATTTAGTTTACGGAATTTCTTGCGGAGATCCTTCCTTCGTCAGGATGACAAACAATGCATTAAATCTGCACAATATAAGAAAAGAAAAACTCTTTAATTCTTTTAATCTGTGGCAAAAAAAACTTTGCGACTCTCGTCTTTGCGAAATTTCCTTTCATTTATTCTTAAAAAAAACTTTGTGCCCTAGCGCCTTCGTGGCACAACAAAACCCATCCGTTTCAGTATCAAAAAATGTCGTTTGGGTAAATTTCTTCCTTAAAAATGCGGTTTTACGCTGTTATTTTGCTGCCAAATTTGAGGTAATTCATTTAAAAATGAAAAGTAAAATGACAAAACAGTTTTTTAAAAATAATAAAGCAATTGGCAGAATTGCAATTTTATTGATAACCATTTCTCTTGCATCATGTGGGAAAAGCGGAGATGCTCAGATGGCTCCTCCAAAGCCAGAAGTAGACTTTCTTCAGACCAATTCGGCAACAGGAGAAGTTGAAAAGAAATATCCAGGAACAGTTGAAGGTTCTGTAAACGTTGATATAAAAGCACAAGTATCAGGTTATTTGGAAGCAATTTATGTAAAAGAAGGAGATTATGTAACCAAAGGACAATCTCTTTTTAAAATTAAAGGTGACGTTTATGCCGAACAAGTTAACAATAGTCGTGCAGCTTACAAAAGCGCTTTGGCAAATCAAGCAAATGCGAAACTGGAAGTAGAAAAAATTAAACCTTTAGTAGAAGGAAAAGTTTTCTCAGACATGCAGTTAAAAACGGCACAGGCCAATTACGAAGCAGCAACTGCACAAGTAGCACAGGCTAAGGCCGCTTTAGGATCATCTCAGTTAAATGCCGATTTCTCTTTGATTAAAGCTCCTGTAAGCGGCTATATTAGCCGTATTCCAAACCGAATTGGAAATTTAGTTACACCGACAGATGCTGTTCCGCTGACGGTTTTATCTGAAATCAATAACGTCTTCGTTTATTTTTCACTGACAGAAGCAGATTATTTAGCTTTTTCTAAAGATGCTAAAAAGTAATCAGACTGTAAGTTTAATTATGGCCGATGACAGCGAGTACGATCAAAAAGGAAAATTGGAAGTTGCAAGTGGAAACGTCGATCGTGCAACGGGTACAATTGCTTTAAAAGCTATTTTTCCAAATCCAAAAAAAGAATTACGTGCGGGAGGTTCTGCGAGAATTGTCTTGAACAAAAGTTTGTCGTCTGTAATTACAGTTCCGATGGCGAGCGTAAAAGATATTCAAGATAAATTCTTTGTTTTTATTCTAAAGGACGGCAATAAAATAGCTATGGTTCCAATCGAAATTGCAGGAAGTGCAGGAGTAGATTATTTCGTAAAATCAGGATTAAAAGCTGGAGATAAAGTAGCGCTGAATAATATCGATGTACTTTATGATGGAATGGAAGTCGTTCCAAAAATCGCTGCTAAAAACACAAGCAGTAAATAATTTTTCATTTAATAAAATAACATTTCCATGTTAAAGAAAATAATAGACAGGCCAGTATTGGCCACAGTTATCTCTATTGTACTGGTTATACTGGGGATCATAGGTCTTACCCGATTATCTGTAACGCGATTCCCAGATATTTCGCCGCCAACAGTTATGGTAAGCGGTTCTTATCCAGGAGGAAACAGTGAAACGGTTATTCGTTCGGTAGTAACACCTTTAGAAGAGCAGATTAACGGAGTAGAAAACATGCAGTACATTAAATCGACTGCAAGTAATGACGGATCTTTCTCTATCAGCGTAATTTTTAAACAAGGAGTAGATCCAGATCAAGCTGCGGTAAACGTTCAGAATAGAGTACAGCAAGCAACGCCAAAACTGCCTCAAGAAGTTATCCGAATGGGATTAACAACTTCGAAACAGCAAAATAGTATGATTGTTATTTTCAACTTATATACAGATGATAATAGCAAATATGACGAGTTGTTCTTGCAGAATTACGCCAATATCAACTTAGTTCCTCAAATGAAACGTGTTCCAGGTGTTGGACAAGTTCAGATTTTTGGACAGAAAGATTATTCGATGCGTGTTTGGTTGGATCCGCGTAAAATGGCAAGTGCAGGTTTAGTGCCTTCAGACGTAACACAGGCCATTGCAGAACAAAGTTTAGAATCGGCTCCAGGTAAATTGGGAGAAGAATCTACAGCAGCTTTAGAATATGTAATTCGTTACAAAGGAAAAAAGAACAAACCAGAACAATATGAAAATATTGTAGTTAAAAATGTTGGCAGCAATGTTTTAAGATTGAAAGATGTAGCGAGAGTTGAATTTGGTTCTATTTCGTACAGTGGTGATAATAAATCGAATAGTAAAAATGCCGTTACGATGGCGATTTTGCAGACTTCGGGTTCAAACGCCAATGATATCGAAATCGGAATCAATAAAGAAGTAGAACGATTATCGAAATCTTTTCCGCCAGGTATTAAATACGTAAACGTAATGAGTACCAAAGAAAGACTAGACGAAGCAACAGGTCAGGTAAAATCGACTTTATTTGAAGCTTTCATTCTGGTATTTATTGTGGTGTTTATTTTCCTTCAGGACATTCGCTCGACGATTATTCCTGCTATTGCAGTGCCTGTAGCGATCGTGGGAACGTTTTTCTTCCTGCTGGTTTTCGGATTTACGATTAACATCTTGACGCTTTTTGCCTTGGTATTAGCGATCGGAATTGTAGTCGATGATGCCATTGTTGTTGTCGAAGCCGTTCACAGTAAAATGGAAGAAGATGAAGAAATTTCAGCCAAAGAAGCAACTCATGGTGCGATGGCAGAAATTACAGGAGCCGTAATTTCGATTACTTTGGTGATGTCGGCAGTATTTATTCCAATCGGATTTATGACGGGATCTTCAGGGATTTTCTATAAACAATTTGCTTATACATTGGCCATTGCGATTATCATTTCTGCTGTAAATGCCTTGACGCTTACGCCTGCATTATGTGCGCTTTTGCTAAAAAATCATGGAGGTAAACATGGTGATCATGAACATAAAACGAGTTTTAAAGAGCGTTTTTTCGTCGGATTTAATACAAGTTTCGACAATTTAACGGGAAGATATATTAAAGGAGTCCGTTTCTTAATTGGAAGAAAATGGATTGCTGCAGGATTAGTAACAGGAATCACGGCAATTGCGGTTTACATGATGATGTCTACTCCAAAAAGTTTTGTGCCTTTAGAAGATGACGGTTTCATGGTTTATAGTTTGTCTATGCCACCAGGAACAGCTCTTGATCGAACTACTGCTGTAATTGAAAAATTAGAGAAAGAATTGGCTCCAATAGAAGCGATTGATGTTAATACGAGTATTACAGGATTCAATATTTTGAGCAATAGTGCCAGCCCTGCTTATGGTTTAGGATTTATCAAATTGAAACCTAAGAAAGAAAGAGGAGCGGTAAAGGATATTGAAGAAATCATGAATATCGTAAACGGAAAACTGGCTAAAATTAAAGAAGGTCAGATTATGGTTTTCAGAATGCCTCCTGTTGAAGGATTCGGGGTAACGAGTGGTGCTGAGATTGTATTGCAAGACAGAATGGCAAGAAGCCCGGAAACTTTAAAAGCAATGTCTGATAAAGTAATCGCAGAGATTATGAAACAGCCTGGAGTTCAGTACGCATATACCACTTTTAGAGCCGATTATCCGCAATTGGAATTGGAAGTTGACGAAGATAAAGCACGTCAAATGGGCGTAAATATCAAGGAACTTTTAGGAAATATTCAGACTTATTTTGCAGGAGATCAATCAGCTGACTTTTCAAGATTTGGTAAGTTTTACCGTGTGAATGTAAAAGCCGATGGTATTTTTAGAATGGATGAAGATGCATTTAATGAAATTTTTGTGAGAAATGCTCAAATGCAAATGGTTCCAGTAAAATCGATTGTGAAATTCCATAAAGTTTACGGTCCAGAATCAGTGAATCGTTATAACCTTTATAATTCAGTAAATATTACAGCAATGGCTTTGCCTGGCTACAGTAACGGACAAATTATGGCTAATCTAGAGCAAGTTTTAGATAAACTTCCGTCTGATTACAGTTACGAATGGACTGGTTTAAGTTTGGAAGAAAAAGCTGGAGGAAGTCAAACTGTTGCCATCTTCGGATTGTGTCTCTTGTTTGTATTTTTCTTATTGGCAGCACAATACGAAAGTTATTTATTGCCACTTGCGGTATTGCTTTCTATCCCCACAGGAATCTTAGGAGCTTTTGCAGGAGTTAAAGCAGTTGGTTTAGACAACAATATTTACGTTCAGGTTGGATTAATCATGCTGGTCGGACTTCTTGCTAAAAACGCCATTTTGATTGTGGAATTTGCTTTGCAGAGACGTCTTGCAGGATTAACAATAATTGAAGCCGCAATTGAAGGTTCAAGATCAAGATTACGACCAATTATCATGACTTCGCTAGCTTTTATTGTAGGTATGATTCCGTTAATGTTTGCCTCTGGAGGAACTGCAGTTGGAAACAGATCGATCAGTGTGAGTGCGGCAGTAGGAATGTTTAGCGGTGTTGTTTTGGGAATTTTTGTGATTCCGTTGCTTTTCATTGTATTCCAATATTTACAAGAAAAAGTATCAAGGAAAAAGATCGCAACTCAAGTTCAAACGATAAAAGAATAAGAATGAAAACACTATATAAAATCGGAATGGTTTTACTTACCGGAGCAATCATGACATCGTGTGTGGTAGGAAAAAAATATTCTCGTACAGATTTACAAGCTCCAGAAAAATACCGCGATGAAATCGCGGTTACTGGAGACACAGTTTTGCTTCCGTGGAAAAACTATTATAAAGATCCTTTATTGGTTGCTTTGATTGAAAAAGCGCTAGTAAAAAACAACGAAGTGATCATTTCAATGAAAAGCATGGAACAGCTCGACCTCAGTTATAAACAAGCCAAATTATCGTTATTACCTACACTAGATTTCGATGCTGGAGCGAGCCGTTCTTATCCTTCTAAAAATTCTCTAAACGGATCTTTGAGCCAGCAATTTATAGGTAAAGATTATATGGATGATTACAGTGCCAATCTGCGTCTTTCGTGGGAAGTAGATATTTGGGGAAAAGCAGCAATGCAAAAAAGAGATGCCAAAGCCGCTTATTTTGCTCAAAAAGAGAATCTTTCAGCATTAAAAACTCGAATTATTGTTCAAGTGGCTCAAGCTTATTACAATCTTTTAGGTTTAGATGAACAGCTTAAAATTGCAGAGAAAAACATCGAATTGAGTACCAATACTTTGAGCATGATGGAATTGCAATACAAATCGGGATCGATTAGTTCTTTGGCAGTAAATCAAACAGAAGCTCAGAAGAAAACAGCTGAATTATTAGTGCCTTTAGCGAAAGCAAATATCGCAGTGCAAGAAAACGCTTTACAGATTTTATGCGGAGAATACCCAGATAAGATTGAAAGAGCTGGAAACATTGATGCTGCTGAAGTTTCGGTAATTTTTCCAACAGGAATTCCGGCTTCGCTTTTGAGCAGAAGACCAGATGTAAAATCTAGCGAATACGCGGTTATGTCTGCCACTGCAAAAACAGGATTGGCAAAAGCAACCATGTATCCGACTTTAAGCTTGAATCCGTCTATTGGAGTAAATTCTTTTGAATTTGAAAATTGGTTTGATTTTCCAGGTTCAATTACCAAAACCATTGCAGCCAATTTAGCGCAACCTATTTTTAGAAAAAAAGCTTTAAGAACGGCTTATGAAGTGGCTGTTTTAGAACAAGAAAAAGCCGTTGTGCAATTTAAACAGTCTTTTATAACAGCAGTTGGCGAAGTAAACGATGCTATGTCAAGATTAAAATATGCTGACGAACGTATTGTTTTGGCAAAAGAGAAAGCAGAATCGTTAGAAAAAGCAACTTCAGATGCTGGTTTACTTTATAAAAGCGGAATGGCTAATTATCTTGAAGTAATTGCAGCGCAAAACAGTTCGCTACAGAACGAACTAGATTTAGTAACAATAAAACTCGAAAAACTGAATGCAGCAATTAACCTGTACCGTGCTTTAGGCGGTGGAGTAGAGTAGTGTTTTATTTTTTTAATTCACCATTTCTGTAAGCAATTATAGAAGTGGTGAATTTGTTTTTGATTGAATTTACTGATTTATGGACAAAATTATTTTTACCCGATCAGAACTTTATAGCTTGGTTTGGAAATTTCCAATACCGCAGATTGCTAAACATTATGAGGTTTCTAGTATGGGAATCAAAAATGCTTGCGAAAAAATGAATATTCCGCTCCCTAAAAGCCGACATTGGATTGGACCTGAATATAAAAGAAAGAATGTTCCTCAGTTACCAATTGATTTTAAAGGAAATAATGAGATTTCGATTTTAAAAAAGACATACGAAATGCAACTTCGAGTTCCTTCAAAATCGACACCTTTACTCGATTTGGCTCAAAGCATAAAAGATGATGTTCATGCTCCGCTGCGCATTAGCGATAAGCTCGAAAATTCGTTGGAGATTATTACAGCAACAAAGAATTATTGGGAAAGCAAAGGCTTAAACGATAACATCAATCTGGAAAAATTAGAGATTTTGAATTTGAATGTTTCTAAAGAAAGTGCAAATCGAGCTTTACGGTTTATGAATGCTTTGATCAAACTCATTCATTATCGCGGACATGAATTTAAAAAAGGTCTTGATGGTTTGGATACAATTGTTTTTAAGAACGAAAGTGAAATAAAAATAGATTTAAGAGAAGCGCAAAAAAGAATAACCAAAACGGGTTTAAGAGAAACTTTTGGATATGTTTTTACTGGCGATTTCATTTTTAGAATTTCAAGAGGATCTAACAAAAAAGAATGGCGTGAAGGAAAAATTTCTTTAGAAAATAATCTTGCATTAATTATGGCAAAGATTGAATTAATGGCTGCAGAAGATTAAAAAATATCCAAGCGGAGTAATATATTTTGAAAGGATTCTCTTTGCCATAAATACTTCCTTTTCCGAAATTTACAAAAAAAAGAGGCTTTCTTTTGAGAAGCCTCTTTTTCAAATAGTTGTGTTGCGGTTTCAAACAAACCAGTTTAGTTTTAAATTAATTAATTTTAACCAAATGAGCTTCAATTGCAGCTCTTTGAGGTTCGTATTGAGCAGGAAGTTTTAAGTTCTGACCTAATTCTTCTAAACTTTCGTCTACAGTAAATCCAGGATTGTCAGTTGCAATTTCGAACAAAACTCCGCCTGGTTCTCTAAAATAAAGAGAGTGAAAATATTGTCTGTCAATTTGTGGTGTAATTTGCAACCCGTATTCTTCTATTTTTTCTCTGAATTTCATCAAAATTTCGTCATTTTTTACACGAAAAGCAACGTGATGAACAGTTCCATTTGCATTTAAACCGCGTTTTTCTTCTGGTAATTCTACCAAGTCAACAATTGCAGCATTTTCTACAGCATCTGTTGCATAACGGTAACGGTTTACATCTTGATCGATCAATTTGTAACCAAATATTTCAGTTAAAACCGCAGCAGTTGGTTTAATGTTATTTAAAGTCAAAGTAATGTTATGAAAACCTCTTGTAGCTACATCAGCTTTTACTTCGTCAGTTTCCCAAGCTTTTCTGTTATCTTCCGTTTTAGATTCAATTAACTCTAATTTTAAACCATCTGGATCTAAGAAAGTCAAATATTTTTCTCCGAATTTTTCAGCTGGTTTATTGTAAATTACATTGTATTGCTCGAAACGTTTCTGCCAGAAATCTAAACTTCCTTTTGGAACAGAATAACCAATTTCTGTAGCCATTCCAGAACCTTTTCTGCCTTGCTGGATTCCTGCTCCCCAAGGGAAAAAAGTTAAAATAGTTCCTGCGCTTCCAACTTCGTCACCAAAGTAAAAATGGTAAGTTCCTGGATCATCAAAATTCACTGTTTTTTTGATGAATCTTAATCCTAAAACTTTTGAGTAAAAGTCAAAATTGCGTTTAGCGTCTCCTGCAATTGCAGTAATATGATGTAATCCTAAAATTTTATTTTCCATGGTATTTTTATATTAAATAGTTGTTTGATTTTTCTTTTACAAATTTACGTCTGTTATCGCTGTTTATCGATTAACCTAGATTAAGAAAGAAGCGAGGACGATATTTTGTCGTTTTTTAAGTTCTTTCTTCGACAACAATGTTTTTTTAATTGCATAACACGAAAGTAAATGCAGTGTATAGAAATACATTCTGAAAAACAGTATATGCTGTTTTCAGGCGTTGTTTTTTTGCTGTGACCAATAACCGATCACAGCAAATTATATGAAATATTGATGAATTTTATATTTTGATAAATATTGATTTTCTAAGCTTAAATTCAATATTTTTTGTTTTATGTCCTTTCCCTGTAGTGTCTTCAACCAATAGAATTGAACCCGTGTTGAACGTTCTTTTTTCTCCTAATGAAGTTTCTATTTCTACACCACCATCTAGCAAAACAATATATTGGCGGTCTGGAGCATTATGAAAATCGTAATCATAAGAAGGATTAACTTCTCTAAAAACGATAGATTTAACGGGTTCATCATCAGATAAAAATCCGATATCGCCGTTGTTTTTTAACGGAACATCAAAGTCTTTAAAATGACTTTCTCCGTTTGCATCGCTATAAATGCGAGTTATCGTAATCATTACTTTTTATTGAAAACTAATGCATTGGCACAATTTATCTCATCTTGACTAATAGTATGTCCCATATTTGGATAGATTTTTTTTGTAACATCTGCGCCCATTTTTTCCATAAGCGTTTCAGTATCATTTACTCTTTCTACAGGAACGTGAAAATCAGGATCGCTTGTTCCGATAAAAACAGGCGTGTTTTCAAAATTTCCTGCATAATGGTTTTCATAGACT
Source organism: Flavobacterium sp. UBA4854 (assembly GCF_002399805.1). NCBI lineage: Bacteria > Pseudomonadati > Bacteroidota > Flavobacteriia > Flavobacteriales > Flavobacteriaceae > Flavobacterium > Flavobacterium sp. UBA4854. Next base: position 50,413 of record NZ_DHEI01000050.1, on the reverse strand, counting down.
TTATCGCCAATTAATCCGCCGGTAAAAGCAACGATTCCACCGTATTTTGCAGCATTTCTTGTTGTAAATTCCAAAGCGAGACACGCTCCTTGTGAAAATCCTAAGAAATAAATATTTTCTTTTTCGATTCCGTTTTGCTGAATAGCGACCACAACTTGATGTATTGCTTCCAACGATTTTGAAAACGAAGGTTCATTTTCGTTTAGCGGCGCTAAAAACGAATACGGATACCAAGTTCTGTTTTCTGCTTCAGGCGCAATCAATGCAAAATCATCAACCTTAAGATGTTTTGCGATAGAAAGGATATCATGTGCGCTTGCACCACGTCCATGAATTAGAATTAAAGCTTTTTTTGCTTCATTTAAAGGAACACCGTCTGTTAATATTTCTGTATTCATAGTGTTGTTTTTGTTTTTTTATTATTGGATTGACGAATGAGTGTTCCACACAGATTTACACAATCTTGTCATTTCGACGTAAGGAGAAATCTTCGCGAGAAGCTCGACAAAGATTGGATTTTCTGTACGGAGTTACTTGCGAAGATTTCTCCTTACGTCGAAATGACAAACTTTGGCGAGATACTTTGTTTAGAATTAATTACTTCTTCCAAATATCAGCGTACTCATCTGGATGTCTTTTAAATTGTGCGTGAACATACGGACAAAGTGGTAAAACTCTCAAATTATTGGCGCGAACATAAGAAACCATTTCTTCTAAAAGCTTCTTAGCATAACCTTTTCCTTCGCCCTCTGGCTCAACTCCCGTGTGGTAAACTGTCAGTAAATCAGGTTTAATGCTTACTGTCATTTCGCCTAATTTTTTACCATCTACATAAAGATTAAAAGCGCCATGTTTTTTTTCGTCCAATTCTAATTTTATTGTTTCCATATATTTTTTGATTCAATTTTTTGAGAGAAAATTATTTAGTTGAATTTAAGAAAATTAAACTGTCTATAAAATAGTTCTACAGACAGTTTAATTAAATCTTTCCGTATTTATTTTATAAAGTCAAGAATATCATTGTTGATTGTTTCTGCTTCTGTAGTTGGCATACCGTGAGGGAAACCTGGATAAGAAATCAATTTTCCGTTTTTCAACAATTTTGCTGCTCTAGGAGCTTGATTGTAAGGAACAATTTGATCATCTTCTCCATGTAAAACCAAAACTGGAATATCTAAACTTTTTAAGTCTTCTGTAAAATCAGATTCAGAAAACGCTTTAATTCCTTCGTAATGAGATAAAACAGAACCCATCATTCCTTGACGCCACCAATTTTGTTTAATGCCTTCTTGAACAGTTTGTCCTTCGCGGTTCCAACCGTAGAACGGAATAGGAAAGTCGTAGAAATATTGTGCTCTATTAAATCCGGTTCCTATTCTAATTTCGTCAAAAACCGACAATGGAACGCCTTCTGGATTAGATTCGTTTTGAATCATTATCGGAGTAACGGCACTAATAATTACCGCTTTTGAAATTCTCCCTTTTCCGTATTTTGCAGCGTAACGAATTACTTCGCCTCCTCCAGTTGAATGCCCAACGTGAATGGCATCTTTTAAATCTAAAGCTTCAGTCAATTCAGCAATGTCAGATGCATAAGTTTCCATGTTGTTTCCCTCAGAAGCTTGGCTAGAACGTCCATGTCCGCGGCGATCGTGTGCTATAACTCTGTAGCCTTTTTGAAGGAAAAACATCATTTGTGCATCCCAATCATCACTTGACAAAGGCCATCCGTGGTGAAAAACAATTGGTTGACCTTTTCCCCAATCTTTGTAATAAATCTGTGTTCCGTCTTTTACTGTAAATGTGCTCATAATTTTTTGATTTTAAGATTAATTTGTTTTATAATTTTAAGTTTAAATTTGTTCTTGGTTTAAAATTTAAACTTATAACTTGTTTTTTGTTTTATTTTGTTTGATTATGGTACAAATGTATTACAGAATAAAATCTGCATCTATTAATCTAGATTAAGAACTGAAAATTTTAAGTTAATAAGCAATGTTAAATTAATGAATTATTGTTGTAATTTGTTGATTTTTAAGTTTTTATAAAGTTAAGTTTTTTAGTTTCTTTATTTGGAAAGAATTTCATTTTAGTATAAAAAAAATGCTAAACGTAATTGTTTAGCATTTGTGGCAGTTAATCTTGTTGGAATGATTTTAGACTTCCATCATCATTAAACTCTATCGAATAGTGTTCTCGGCTTCCGCTTATAGATGACGGATACCATCTTAGTTTATTATTCCAAATAGAAATATAAACACTTGTGGTAGGTTGTGCGCCTTCAACTTCTTTTGTTTTTTCGTTATAAACTTGAGCTAATTTTGCTGCATTTATAAAACTGATTTTATTTAAAGAAACCAAACGTCCTTTAACATCATCACGAACAGAAAGCTGAACAGGTTTTGGCCCCGACCATTTTTCATCGTTAAATTCATAAATGTCTACATATTTTGGATTTTCTGGATGTTGCAACATTGCATTTATTCTTCCATCATTATAAAAGTATAAGATCGAGTAAATAAATATTTCTTTTCCATTGTATTGAGGAAGATTTTTCAGTTGTTCTTCTGCTTTTTTTAATATTTCGATATTAGTCAATAGATTAATTTCCTTTTTTTCGCTTTTCAAAGGCGGTGAAGCAACGTTTTCGGATTTTTTATTTACAATTGTATCATTAGGTTTTAAAGTTTCATCTATACTTTTTGAGATCTTTTCGCAGCTTAAAAATAAAGTGCAAAACAGCATCAAAATAACTATCTTTTTCATTTGCTATATTTTGTTTAAATCATTTGCAAAAGCAATTTGGTTTGGATTTTCGGGATTATAAAAAATATCAAGGAATTGTTTTTTGGTCATTTCTAAATCTAAAATTCCAATAACTTTTTTCAAGCTATTTTGATGCACTACATTTTTTGTGTCTTTATATTCTAACTCAAAACGCATCATTGGTTGTTCGTTAATATATGTTCCTGTTTGGCTTACATTGATTAATTTGGCCTGAGTTTTTATTCCTTTAAATTTGAGTGCAACCGAATTTTGATCTAAGCCAGTTAGTTTTTTAAATATAAATTGAACCAAAACGCGATAGAACAAAAGCACTAACGGAATTATTAATAACGGATGTCCAAAAGACATAAAACGCCAACCCATACCATGACTTTCGGTTTGATAGGAAAACAAATAATAGCCTACAACGATAAACGTAAAAAATAACCAACCTAAAATTCTAATTGTTAAATTCCTGATGCTTAAAGTTGGAGTAGCAGATGAAATCACAAAATATGGAGGTTTTTTCATGTACTTGTCTAGTAATAAACTGATCTGTTTTCCAGCTTCGAACCGTTTTTCATTGGGTTTGGTGTCTGTAATATTGGTTTTATGAATGATTTCGGTATTCGCAAGATTTTTAAAACACAGTTCGAGTTCGTAATTGTCAAATTTAGAATTGAATTTAGAAGCTTTCTTCGAACTAATTATTTCAGCTTCGCGACGTAATCCGTTTAATTTTATTTTCTCCAGATTATTTTTATTGACAAAAACCTGAAAGATCCATTTTTGGAAATAACCAATCAAAAGGATCAGCCAGAGAATTAAAGACAATAAAACGATCCCTAAAGCCCAATAAGGATCTTTGGTTTTTAAATCGTTGATATCTAAATCGCTATTGATTGCATAATACAAAATCATTGGAAAAGGGATTGCAAAAAAGAGCATGTAGAGTACCCAAAAGGTAATGGCTAAGTTTTTTTTCATTCGCTGTAAATTGGGGTTATTTAGTAGCTATTTTAGAATTAAAATGTCATAAAAAAACGACAATACTCAAATTTAGATAAAATATGCAAAATATCAAGACTGTTTATGTTAAAGAATTTTTTTACGAAAACAAGAAATGATTCAGAAATAAAACAACCTCTTCTTTAAATGAAATAAAAATTGCATTTCGTTAAAATAAATACAAAATAGTATGTACTTTTGCCAGCAAACTATTGAACAAGCACTTGAAAAGGTTAATCATCATAGCACTTTCTATTTTAATTCTCTCGCCATCTTTTGGCAGCTTGTTCGTTTATGCTTCTTTTAAAATCAACCAGAAAGAAATTGCTAAAACTATTTGCGTTCAGCGTAAACAAGCATTTAACAGTTGTAATGGGCGATGCGAACTTCAAAAAAGCATTAAAAAATATTCTGATAATGAGCGAAAAATGCAAGACAGCTTAAAAGATAAATTAGAGCTTGTTTACGTTCAAAATACTGCTGAAATCAATTTTAGCACAATTCCAGTTATCGAATCTAAAGATAACGCTTCAATTTTATTTGATAAGAAACCAATCGGAGCTTCTAATCTTACTTTTCACCCTCCTCTCTATAGAGTTTAGGGATCAATCTTTTTTTTAATTCCAATATTCTCGAATTCCAATTTTTTATAATTGAAATTTTGAATGCCTTATTGCTCGCTTATACGGATTTTAAATCCAAATTTGAGTAACAAGTCGGGTAGTTTATTCTTTTAAAACGATATTGATCTTCTTTTGTAATTGAAGAGAATAACTGTATTCTAACTTCATTTACTTTCGCCATTTTCTTGGCTTTTCACTAGCATTTTGAATTTTTTGATATTCAAAAATTTATAGCTTAATGCTAAATTTTAAACGTTTTTTTATAACATTCATCAAATGAAATCTTTTAATTTTTGGATAATCGCAGTATTATTTGCGGTTACTTCCTGTACAATTGATAAAACAGATTACGAAGCTGAAACTGGTTCTGAAGTTCCTGAAAACTTGGAATTTAAAGATGCAGCTTCGCTTACAAGCGGAAACTATAAGGTTAGCATTGAAGCTTTAAACGGAACATTCTATAAAGGATATAATGAGCTTCATCTAAGAATTGTCAATACTCAAAACAGCCAAGAGTTAACGACAGCTGCCGTAACTTTTCTGCCAATTATGAGTAATGCTGACGGAAGCAAAAGTTCGTGTCCGCATGAGTATAATGTTGCGTATGATTCTGCTAATAAGTATTACAGTGGGTATTCTGTTTTTACAGGAGAAAGCTCTACTACAGCGAGTTGGAAATTGTACATCAGTTTTACGGCAGATGGTCAAAAATATGAAATCAATAAAGATGTTACTGTAGAAAAACAAAGCAATAAAAACTTAAATATGACTGCTTTTGCAGGAAGTGATGGAGAACAATATATAATTGCATTGATTTCGCCTCAAAAACCAACTGTTTCAGAAAATGCTTTGATTGCTGGTGTTTACAAATACGATAAACCAACGACTCCTGCAGGAACTTTTCCAGATCCATCTCAGTTTTCGTATTCTGAAGTTGTGGGATATACTTTAAAATTAGATCCGAGAATGCCAGAACCTTCTATGGGAAATCACTCTTCGCCAAATAATAAAGACTTAACGCAAGGAGACGACGGTTTGTATCACGGTGTTGTCAATTATACCATGACAGGAAACTGGACATTGAACTTAATTATGATGAACCAAAACGGATTAATTGTAAAAGGAACCATTGTTCCAACTGATCATACGCCTGGAGTAGAAGGTGTAAAAAGTGAACTTTATATTGATACTTTATTCTAAAAACATGAAATATATTATAATGCTGCTTTTCTTGGGATTTTCAGTTACAGCTCAAAATCAGCATGCACATCACGATAGCATAAAAAACTTAGAAGAAGTAACCGTAAAAAATGCGACGAAAAAGAAGATTGAAACAGAAATGAAAATGGCGGTTTCTGTTGATGAATTTTTGTCTTCGTCAGACAATATCAGTTTCATAAAACGTGGAGCTTATGCTTGGGAACCTTTATTGAATAATATGAGTACAGAACGTTCGACAGTTACAATTGATGGAATGCACGTTTTTGGTGCTTGTACCGATAAAATGGATCCAATTACGTCTTACGTAGAAAGTAATAATCTTGCTGCAGTTGATATTAAATCGGGTCAAGAAGGAAGTTTGCACGGAGCAACTGTTGCCGGAAGCATCGATTTAAAAAGAAAAAGTACGCCGTTCGGACTTAAAAAGAAATGGAACGGAGGGTATCAAACTGGATTTGAGTTTAATAATAAGCAGTTTTTTAATTTAGGAAATATCGCTTATTCGGGAACTAAGTTTGTCGCTGATGGAAGCATTTCGTACCGAACAGCAGATAATTATCATGACGGGAACAATGACGAAGTAAAGCATTCACAATACAATAAATTCAATACTTCGTTAGGTTTGGCTTACAAAACCAGCGATTTGTCATCGGTTAGATTAGACGCGATTTTTGATGTGGCAAAAAATGTTGGTTATCCTGCTTTGCCAATGGATTTGTGGCTTTCTCGTGCTCTTATTACTTCTGCTTCTTATAAACAATTGTTTGAAGAAGGTTTGGTTAGAGTAGTAGATACAAAAGTATATTTTAATGCAATTGAGCATTATATGGACGATACAACTCGACCAGAAAATTTAGTCCACATGGACATGCCGGGTTGGAGCACCACTTACGGATTGGTTTCTAAAGCTAATTTAAAAAAGAATGATTACTCTTCTGAAATTCAGCTCAATGTTTACGATAATTTGTCTATTGCAGAAATGAGAATGTATCCGCAAGATCGAAGCGAAAGAACGATGTTTGCTTACAGCTGGCCTTGGGTTACGACTCGTTATGCTGGACTTTCTATGAATAATTCTTGGGATATTTCAGAAAAAAGTCAAGTGCATTTAGGCGGTTCTTTAGGAGCGAATTACAATTATTCTAAATACATAGAATTCAATTGGATTTTTCATCCTGGAGCGCCTCAAGAAAAAACGAGATTTCTGCCAAGTCTTAATGCCGCTTACAACTTAAATATTGATCAATTTAATTTTTCTGTCGGAACTGGTTACGGTCATAGAGCGCCTTCTGTTTCTGAAGGTTATGGTTATTATATCTATAATAGTTTTGACCGTTACGATTACATTGGAGATCCGAATTTGAAAAATGAAATTTCGTATGAAGGAAATGCAAGCGCAGGTTTTAAAACAGAAAAATTGAGCATTCAAGGAAAAATAAACTATTTCTATATTCAGAACTACATTATTGGTAAAATCTTAAGCATGGGAAGTCCGATGAATTATCAATCTGTTGGTGTAAAAGGATATACATCATTAGATTATGCAACGCTTTTGAATATGTCTGCCAATGTAAGCTATGATATTTTGGAACATCTGCATTGGAAAGGAACGTTGACTTATGCCCGCGGAATGGATAACAAAGGAGGAAATCTACCTTTTATTCGTCCGTTAAGTTATGTGACTTCATTGAATTATATGTATAAAAATTTCGGAATCCAGACTTCTGTAAATGGCGATTTTGAACAAATTAACTACAGTCCAGAATATGGTGAGGATCTAACGGCTGCTTATGCAATTTGGAATATTTCTGCTAATTATTCTTTTAAAATCAACAAAGTGCAAAGCACAATACAAGTTGGAGCTGAGAATTTATTAAATGCCTATTATAGTACGTATGCCGATTGGGGTAATATTCCAAGAATGGGACGCAATTTTTTCACGTCTTTAAAATTGAATTTCTAAGAAAAAATGAAAAAAGTTTTTAGTATCACAATGACAATTCTGTTCCTGCTGGTTTCTTTCCAACAGGCGCTTATCGTTGTGCACTTTAAACTGAATCAAAATGCGATTGAAAAAGAATTTTGTGTTAACAAAGCCAAGCCAGAATTGCAATGCCATGGTAAATGCCATTTGAAGAAAGAGCTTCAGGAAACGGAAAAAAATTCTGATCTGGAATTGAGAAGCATTAGCAAAAAGATTGATATTGCTTTAAACACAAATATACAGTTTCAGGTTTCGCTAATAAAAATTATAACATCCAAGAAAGTGCCAATTTATAAAGAATTGGATCTGCTAGAACCTTGCCTTGAAATTTTTGTACCGCCGCCTATTTTATAATCTTCCTTTCGATTAATAAAATAGCCATTTGGTTAAATTGAACTTTGACGCATAGTTTGCTATGTGAATTTAAATTAGCAAAACGTCTTTTTTTAGTTTAGAAAACTATGTTTCTATGTGTTGGAATAGTGTAACTCAATGGTTTAAAGACAGTACAAAAATTAAAATCATAAAAATGCAAAATTTTAAAAAATACCTTTTATTATCAGCAGCCGCTTTGGCTTTTGTTTCATGTTCAAATGATGACGATGCACCAGCAGCAAACAATTTAACATTCGAATTCAATAATACGTTTAAAGACAAAACAATTGTTTTAGGAGATGCAACTTCTGCGTCGGCAACAACAAATACTTCGGCTGCAGGACAAGTTCATCATTTTTCTGAAGTGAAATATGTGATTAGCAATATTCGTCTAATAAAAGATGACGGAAGCGAAGTGCCTTACAACGTAAATGATTTAGATAAAGGCGCAACAGTTATAGATCAGGCAAAAACGGCTTCATTAAGCTATGTTTTGAGCAATGTGCCATCTGCATCATACAAACAGATTAAATTTGGTTTGGGTATTAAAACAGAGCAAAATACTCTAGACCAAACAAGATTTCCTAAATTTTACGCAGCGGCTGGAGCCAATGATACAGCAATGATGTGGGAATGGGGAACAGGATATCGTTTTACAAAAGTAGAAGGTTTTTATGATACCGATAATAAAGCGATGTCTATTCACACAGGAAGCACTGTTGCCGGAACTGAAGGCGCTTATACTCAAGGTGTAAATGCATATAGAGATATTACGTTAAGTCTTACTGTAAATGCAGTTGTAGGTAAAAATGCTCCAAAAATCAAAATTAAGGCTGATTTCGACAAATTATTGAGCGGAAAAATCAATACCATTACCTTATCTACAGGAACAGGAATGAGTGATAATGCTACTCCAAATGTTCATACTGCAGCTCAAATGGTAAAATTTGTGGATAATCTAGGAGGAAACGGTACAAACGATATTTCAGGAATGTTTTCTGTAACTAGTGTAGAAAACTAAGTTAACTCTTTGGTAGAAATCTGCTTAAATCTTTTAAAATCTGCGTGAAATACTTTTTAAGTATAGATTTTTTCACGCAGATTTAAAGAGGATTGAGGGAGATCTAGGCAGATTAAATCGAACCTATTGATTTAAAAAAAATTCAGAGCCGTCTGAAATTAAAAAGACGGCTTTATTTTAAAACTCATTAAAATGAAAAAAATAATCGGCTTCATCATAATCATAATCTTTTTCACTTCTTGTAGCAGTAGTGATTCTGATGAGACTTATTTTGATAATCCTGAGCTTTCATTGCATATTCCCACAGATTTTCCAGAAGTAAATAGCTATGTGAGTTTAAATAAACCTACAAAATATGGTGCTGAGTTGGGCGAAAAACTTTTCTCTGACAAAAGATTTAGTAAGGACAATACAATTTCTTGCTCAAGTTGTCATATTCAAGCAAATGCCTTTGCCGATCATAATGCGCAAGCTATTGGAATTGAGGGAAGAGTAGGGCTTAGAAATGCGCCACCGCTTCAGAATTTAATGTTTCTAAAGTTCTTTAATTGGGATGGAAGCCGACTGCAATTAGAAACACAACCTTTGGTTCCGATTATTACCCATGAAGAAATGGATTCTTCGATTTTGGAAGTTATCGGAAAAATTAAAGATGATGCTTCTTATAAAGAGATGTTTAAAAAAACATTTGGAGATCAGGAAATTACAGCAGATAGAATTTACAAAAGTATTGCTCAGTTTGAATACACTTTGATTTCTGCCAATAGCAAATATGATAAAGTAAAACGAAAAGAAAGTCAGTTTACAGAAAACGAAGCGGCGGGATATGCAACATTTCAGCAAAAATGCGCAAGCTGCCATAGCACCGAATTGTTTACAGACCAAAGTTTTAGAAATATTGGATTTCCGTTAAACACCGATTCGAATGAAGCAGGAAGAGGAAGAGTTACTGGAATTGCAACTGATTTTATGAGTTTCAGAGTTCCGTCTTTACGAAATGTAGAATATACTGCACCTTATGGAAGTTTTGGTCAGTTTGCAACCTTAAAATTGGTTTTGGATTATTTTGATAACGGAGTTTTGAATGCAGCCAATTTAGATCCTATTTTTAAAAATAATGGTAATAGAATTCCGCTTACAGAAGTAGAAAAAGAGAACCTTATTGCGTTTATGAAAACCTTGAGTGACAGAGAATTTACAGGAAATTAATGTGAAAAGACTTGATTTTACTGGTGTTTCGAGTTTCTTTTTAAGAAAAGGGAAAATGTTTATAATATGTTGATAAATAATGCGTTGCGGACTGTGTTAAAATCTTATTTCGATAGATTAAATGTTTTAAATTTATAACTGAATGATAGTTAATTATTTAAAAATTTTTGAATATGGAAAGAGCTATAAAATTACAGGTTCGCAAAGAACTTGACGGAAAACAAGAAGTAAATATAATTAAGCTAAAAGGTAGTTTAATAACCAAAGGTTACACCGAAATTATCCATATTAGCGACAAGGACGACGAATTCTATATTAATTCATTTGCTACTAAAACAGAGGCAAATAAAGAAGTAAGAGAATTTATTCTAGATTTTATAAACAAAGAAAATTTAAGCAATACAATTAGTGTTCTAGCATAATCGAGATAGAATACTAGATTGTAATGCCCAATAAAGCAATCGTAAGTTTAAATTGCATTTGTAAAACTTGTATTTTGATCCAGATAAAGATGTTGATCTTTTAAAATATCATCTGGTTTCTCGTCCCAATCTCCCCAATCTCCTACATAAGTTTTACGAAATATTAATTCGTTATTATCTCCATCACAAACCAAAGTTCGGTCTGTACAGGTCTCATTGTTTGGACTGAAATTTATTTGTGTATTTTTCATGGCGTGATTATTTAATTGTTTGTAAATGAGATTATAAAATTAAAAAGATCAAGTCAAACTTAGTTATAAAATAATATTAAATTATTGTTTAATTTGCATCTATATGACTGAAAAATAACTTTTTACAAAAAATGCTAAACAAACCTGTTTAGCATTTTTTATTTACTCTTTCTTCTAAAATCTTTCTTCTTCTTTATTTCCTTTTTTTAGGATATCTTCCTCGAGGTTCATCACCTTCGCGGAGTATAATTTCAGAATGCAAGAACTGTGCAGCATCAGCAGAACCTTTTACTTTGGTAGCACTGCGTTCCAGCATTTCTGCTTCAAAATCGTTTAAGACATTTTTTCTTAGACCAGTTTCTCTCCAATTAGATTTTGCATTACAGCCTCTATATATTTTTCTAGCCAATTTTAAAGCATCCAACAAAGCTTGGTTTGCACCTTGACCTTTAAACGGACTCATTGGGTGCGCTGCATCGCCAATTAAAGTTATATTTTGATTTTGTTCTAATAACTCCGATCGAAGCAATTCGCGATCATAAACAGGATATCCAGAAATTAAACTTTCTTGTGTAGCTTCTAAAATTTGCGGAATAGGAGTGTGCCATTGTGTTCTGCGGCAAGCTTCCTCTTTAAGTGCTTTTGGACCTTTTGCGCTTAGTTCTTTAGCTTCTTCTTCAGACATCGGGAAACTCAATTGCCACATTACAGAATCTCCCGTGTAAGGCATAACATAAATTCGTTCATTTCCATTTGCAGTCTGAAAAACAGTTGCAGAATCTAATAATAGGCTCGAAATACCTTTGAGAGAACTTAAAGGACAAATTCCTAATATTACAATGCAATCCAAATAACGAAGTGGCGTTATGTCTTCGCCAATTGTTAGTTTTCTCACAATGCTTCTAATGCCATCTGCACCAACGATAAGATCAGCTTTTACGTTTTTTTCTTCTCCGTTTACCTGAAATTTAAGTTCTACACCATCATTATTAGCTTTAAAATCTAACAATTGATGTCCCCATTGCACTGTATTATTTCCTCCAAGCTGTTCTAAAAGAGCTTGGCGCAACGATTGTCGTGCAATATGCATATTGGTACGTGTAGCAGACGGTGTAATTTCAGTTTCAATCCATTTTCTGGTTCCCCATTCGCCCAATATTTTCCCTTCTGTATTATGAACAATATGTTTTGTAGAAATTATACCGTTTAAAGAAGTAATCCCTAAACCCTTCATGGCTTTACTGGCTTGTTGTAATGTAAGTCCGTAGCCTTGAGATCGCGCGTCAAAATGAGTATCTCTTTCGTAAATTGAAAAAGGAATTCCGCGATGTAAACAAGCCACAGCTAAAGCAACACCGCCAATGCCAGCACCAATTATAGCAACGTGAGGTTTTGTCAAATCAGGTTCTAGATATTTTTCGGACTGAATTAATCCTGATCCTAAGCAATTTGTGCACAAATGCAGATGTGCCTTAGGGCGTATTGGAGCAACTTTAGTTTGCGAATTTTCAAAAGCAGCCAATTCCGTTTTATAACGTCTTTGAGCTTTTTTACTAAGTCCGCGATTTATTTTGCCTTGTCCCCGGCATTCCTGACATATCGTCCACATAATTTTTATTGTAATTATAATGAAGCAAAATTAGCATTATTTTTCAGAAGCTATTTTAAGATAATATGGAGGCGTAGAAGAGTTAATTAAATTGATTTTCTAAGTACAGTAGTTTCAAAATTTAAATCTTTAATAAAATCAACAACATCATCTGGTTTTTCTAGAATTAAATTACAATCTACATCTTCGACTAAAAAGAAAAATCGAAACTCTGAATGTATCGTTTTTAGTGCCGTATTTAATAATTTTATGAAAGGTTTTACTTCCAACCAGTTTGTTTCGGTTTCAAAATAAATAGAAAAAACTTGTTCTTCGACAACAAAATTTAAAGTATAGCCATAAGAACCCTGACTATATCTTGGATCTCCAAACAATTCAGCATTTTGATAGAATCTTCCTTTTATATTTTTTTTGAACAATAATTTTGCAATATAAGTATTAAAGAAAAGTTCGTAATTTAAAGGATAAGATGCAATTGAGGTATCAAATAAGGAAGTGTTTAGTTTAGTTTTGACTAAAATTTCACCATTATAAGTGGTTTCAGCCAAATATTGATCAAAATTGCTGATTGATAATGATTTTAAAAATGGGCTATAAAGATGTTTGTTCCAGTTAATGTCATTCTTTATAAACCCAGGATCATTACTAATATCTTCAGGAGTAAGTTGGTATTGATTTAGCATAATAGTAAAGAACTTATTCTTGTCAGTATAGAACAAAAACTTTTTGAGACAATAATGATTGTCAAAATGACTTGACGCGAAGTATGAAAATGCTAATTCTGTTATTTCAGCTTGAAATGCCGTATTATTTAATGCTAAATAAGCAAACGGATTAGTTTCTTCAAAAAATGATTCATCATTTATAGAGTCAATTTTGCCCTCAAAATATTCGTTTACAAATAATTTTAGTAGAATAAAAGAATCTTCTTTAAAACCTAAATCAAAAAGAACGATCGGGATTGAAGTTTCATAGAAATATTTTTTGCCATTGTTTCTGTTTTTTAAGTACTTCTGAATTTCATCGTAACAATTCTCAAGTTTGTTTTTTAAAGTAAATTCAAAAAAATCAAAAGAGAATTTTTCGGGAGTGTTTTGCAAATGATTGATGTAACGCTTTAATTTTGATTCTTCTTCTAAAAATAAAAAATCAAATTGTTTTAAAAACGGAATTAAATGTTCATCGTTTTGAAGTTCTTTTTCAATAAAATCAATTTTTTCATCTTCTTTAATTGATTGCGAGCCTATAAAATTTTCGTAAAATGAATAATTATAGCCTATTTCATTTTCGAAAAAAAAATCAGATATATTCTTATTTATGCTAATATTTTGATATTCTTTATCGTTTGCAGTTAAATTATCTATTTGAGTTGTATAAAATAGATTAGAGTATTTTGAGGCAGTCGATTCTGAATTTTTATTTTGTTGTTTCTCGCTATTATGTTTTTTGAAGAAATTCAGAAAGTTCATGGACTGTTTGTTTTGAGTTATTAGAAGTAAAAATAAATATTTTATCCTGAAGCAAGGATTTGTCTCCATAATAAAAGGTTTATTTTATAATTTTTAAAAATGATTATATAAGTCACACCATTGTATTTGAGGTAATTTTAATAATCATTTAAAAACGAAGAATTATGGAAAAGAATAATCAAACCCAGAAAAACCCGAATCCTAAACAACAGGGTGGAGGAGATCATCGAAATGACACGAGAAAACATCAATATAAAGAACATGATGTAGTTTTGACAAATGATGAGAATTATGATGTCGACACTAAAAAGTTTAAAGGTCAAGAACCTGAACTAGATGATAAGTTGAATAACGAAGAAAAAAAATAAAGTAAAACGCCTCAAGTTAATTTTGAGGCGTTTTTTATTTGCTTTTTATTGTTTTACAGCGACTTTTTTTAATAGATAAAAGTGAAGATATAAACAAATTGATTGGTTTTTTATAGATTTGTATAAATCTAATACAGTTTCTTCAATAATAATTGAAGAATAATATATAATACAAGGCATGAAATCGTTTACTTCAGTTTTTTTACTTTTAATGTTTGTTTGTTCAAGTTCCTACTCACAATTGAGTTCTGATAAAATATTTGAAAGTTTTAAGCAAGGAGAACGCACAAATTGTTCGTCTATAGCATTTATTAAAGCTTCTTTAAATGTATACGGCTTAGATAATCTTTTTGAAAGTGAAAAATTGAACAATGATTCTTATCGTATTACATTAAAAAATAATGCAACTTTTAATTTAGATAGCAGCGAAGTCACAAAAGCTAGAAAATCGGCAGGTTTTGTTTATATTAAAGATAATTGCGATAGCGAAAAAATACGTGATTATGCTGTTCTGACATATGCTGTAATGGCAAAATACATGCAAATTATTGATAAAGAACCTACTTTTGAGAAAGCTTTAGAAGAATTAGAAGAAGGTACTGTATATACTCCAACCATCTATAAATATTTAGGATTCAAATTAGGCAAGCAAATTCAGAAATTAAAAAGACAATCTGGAAGCGAGTACTGCGGTGTTGTGGCATGGTCAAAAGCGCATGCTGTTTTTGTGTGCGAAGATTTTATGGATTACTACGGAAATAAAAAAAGTATTTGGATAAAATATCCGGGACGTTTTAGAATTATTAAGACGTAAATAGAAAAGAATTTTTGGCACTAAAAATCCTTTAATTCTATAGTTTTGGTGTACTATTTTACTTATTCAGATTAAAAGATTATTATAATTTTGGCAAAAACAACCTCCAAAAGTTGGATTTTAAGTTAATTTATATATTTTTGTTTTTATTCAAGAACCAAATCTATAAGAAAATGAAGAGTAAAATTATTTTATTATGTGCACTTTTCTTCTTGACAACTGCTGCTGTCTCTGCACAGGCAAAAAATGCACCAAGAAGTATCATTAGTACAACAGCTTTAATTCGCAAATACCATGATCAAAAAGAATTAAGTGGTATGCAAAAAGGAGAGCTTTTAGAATTGTACATTGAACGTATTAAAGTTTTAGTAAAAACGCTTCCTTACATTGCTTTGGTTACAAAACCGGGTGTTACAATGGCAGATTTAGGTATTCCTGATACAGCTGATAATAAAAAAATATTAGATGGACAGGCATTAGGAACAACAAGTTTCTTAGATACTACAGTAGAGTTTCAAAGAAAAATGATGCCTTACTCTGATAAAGGAAATCTTATCGCTGCAATTTTATTCTACGAAACTACATTGAAATCTCTACACGAGTTCAACGAGCTATAATAAATTAGAAATAAAAAATAGAAACTCCAAGGTCTTATGATCTTGGAGTTTTTTTTTGGTTTAAACTTTGCAAAGCTAGACTTTAAAATGGTAAAAACTACTTTCAAATTTTTATGCTTTTAGTACAATTCTTATAAAATACTAAAAACAGCTATTTCTAATAACTGTTTTGTTATTAGGTGTTTAGACTGTGTTTTTAAAAGTAGTTAACATTTTTTTTGCAAAAAGTTTAATTAAAATTTGGGAACTAATATTTTTAACATACCTTTGTTCTATCAAATTAGTAGAGTTTAAAAAATAAGTTAAAAGCCAGAGATTAGAACCACAATATTTCATTCTGAAAAAAGCAAACGCATTAGGCCGTTTTCATCCTGATGCATTCTAAGGTTAAAATTCCTCTTTTTTTAATTCATTATAAATTTTAAGAAACATGATCCCAAATAGGGGTTAAAAATTTTATAGGCCAATTTAAAATAATAGTAATCCAAAAAAAAAAGTAAAATGAAAAAACGAATGTGCTGCAGATAAAAGAAAAAACCATTTCTGTTGCAGCAGAAATGGTAGAAGCTTAAAAGAAATTTGTCATCTCTAAAAGGAAAGCTAGAATAGCATAAAGCTCTCTTTGCTCACCTTATTTATTAAACTAAAACAAAGTAATGAAAAAAAAATTAGAAAGATATACTTGGCTATGTATTTTGTTGATTTCCATCGGGGTTACAGCTCAAGAGACAAAGCCGCTAATCCAGTCTAAACTGGAAGGAACAGTAGTAGATGCTGTTACAAAAGAGCCAATTATTGGAGCTTCGGTAACGATTCAAGGCACTACTCATGGTGTTATTACAGATACAGATGGAAAGTTCTATTTTCAAACTGGACAAAAATTTCCTTATGTACTTTTAATTAGTTATTTAGGATATAAAAAGCAAGAAGTTGTAGTAAACAAAAACGATATTACAATTGATCTATCCGAAGAGCAAAATGCTTTATCTGAAGTAGTGGTTACTGCTCTTGGAATTTCGAAAGAAAAGAAATCGTTAGGATATACTACTCAAGCAGTAAAAGGAAAAGAACTGGCAACAACAAAAGAAACCAACTTCTTGAACGCACTTTCTGGTAAAGTTGCTGGTGTACGTATTACAAACTCGCAAGGAGATATGGGATCTTCTCGTATTATTATTCGTGGAGAAACTTCTATTGCAGGAAATAACCAACCGCTTTTTGTGGTAGATGGAGTTCCTGTAGATAACTCGCAATTGAATTTTGGTGGTGCTACTCGTGATTTCAGAAATGCAATTGCCGATTTGAATCCGCAGGATATTGAAACGTTGACTGTTTTGAAAGGACCAAATGCTGCTGCTCTTTACGGATCACGTGCTGCACATGGTGTTGTGCTTATTACAACAAAATCTGGTAAAGGACAAAAAGGAGGTTATGGAGTTACTTTTAATACCGGTATAACAGTTTCTCAAGTAGCTACTTTACCTTCTTTTCAGAATAGTTTCGGACAGGGTTCTAATGGAAAATTTAGTTACGTTGACGGTAAAGGAGGAGGAGTTAATGATGGTGTTGACGAAAGCTGGGGACCAAGATTGGATGGACGCCTTATTCCGCAATTTTATTCTAAAGGAGAAGCTGTTCCTTTTGTTGCACATCCAAATAACGTGAAAGATTTCTTTAATACAGGACTTACTTATGACAATAGTGTTTCTATTGCAAAAGCTAATGAGAAATCAGATTTCCGTTTAGGTGTAAATAACCAAAAACAACTTGGAACTGTACCGAACACTGAAATAAACAAAACGAACTTTTCTGTTAATACCAATTATCAGATTTCTGAAAACGTAAAAGTGGGTGTTAATGCAAATTATATCGTAACAGATGCCCCACAATTGCCAGGTGGTCCTACAGGAGGACGTGCTGCGGGTGTAATGCTACAATTCTTATGGTTCGGGCGTCAGGTTGATATTAATGAATTGAATAAAGATTGGACACAAAACTGGAATAATAGCTATTATAGTAATCCGTATTGGAATGCCTATTATAATACAACAAGCCAACAGCGTAACCGTTTAATTGGAGATATTCATTTGGATGCGAAATTGGCAGAAGGATTAAATTTCAGATTCCGTACGGGAGTTGATTATTATAACGACCGCAGAAAATATACGATCAAATACGGTACAAATGGAACTCCTTTCGGATCGTATGCAGAAGATGCTTACACAGTAAATGAGCAAAATACTGAAGGTATATTTCAATATACAAAACAGCTTAACGACGATTTTACTGTAGATGCGCTTGCTGGATTTAACATTCGTAACCATAGTGATGCCAATAACTATCAGAAAGCACCGCGTTTAGCAGTTCCAGATTTGTATACTTTAACAAACTCTAGAGATCCGTT
>NZ_DHEI01000050.1:29489-32086 GCF_002399805.1 Flavobacterium sp. UBA4854 | reverse complement strand
GCTCAGTTTGGTTTTAGAAACTATGCTTTCTTAAACGTTACAGCACGTAACGATTGGTCATCTACATTGCCAAGCAGCAACCGTTCTTATTTCTATCCGTCTATTAACGGAAGTGTGGTTTTAACAGATGCATTAAATATTAAAAGCAATACACTCGATTTCTTAAAGCTTCGCGGAGGATGGTCTGAAGTAGGTAACGATGCAGATCCGTATCAATTGGCTACGGTTTACAATTTCCAAACCGCATTTGATGGAAATCCGATTCAAACTTCGTCTCAAAGAAAACTAAATGAAAATTTGAAACCTGAAACAACTCGTTCTACTGAAGTAGGTCTTGAAGCTTCTTTCTGGAAAAACAGACTTCATTTTGATGTAGCTTATTACAACACAAATAGTTTTGATCAGATTTTAGAAATAAAAACTACAGCAGCTAGCGGTTATACTTCGCAGTTAATCAATGCAGGAAAAATTAATAACCAAGGTATTGAAATACAGTTGGATGGAAATCCTATTCAAACTGAAAACTTTAAGTGGAATGTGGCTTTAAATTATTCTAAAAACAAAAGTAAAGTTGAAATTTTAGATTATGCAGGAGACATTAAAAACTATACAATTGGTTCTTCTGGAGGTGTAGATGTATTGGCATCTGTAGGGCAAGCTTACGGAGCACTTTATGGTACAGCTTACGAGCGTGATGCAAGCGGAAATATTGTAGTAGGAGCAAATGGTCTTCCAAAAGCAGATCCGACAAAAAGAGTTTTAGGGCATTATACTCCAGATTACTTAGCAGGTCTTACGAATACTTTGACTTATAAAAATCTTGAACTTTCATTCCTTATTGATGCAAGTGTTGGTGGTGAACTTTTCTCTGGAACTAATAGAACAGGAAACTATACAGGAGTTTTAGCGCAGACTCTTCCAGGACGTGGCGCTGAAAACGGTGGTTTAAGCTATTATTATCCAGGAGACAATACTGCTAATCCGAAAACTTTAGTAACGGGCGGTGCTGCTCCAAGTGGTGTAACAGTTTATGATGATGGAATGATTTTCGGAGGTGTATTTGCTGATGGAACGCCTAATAATAAAGTGATTAGCGCACAGGAATATTATAAGGCATCATACAACATTAGTGAGGCGTACATCTACAGTTCGACTTTCGTAAAAATGAGAGAGATAAAGCTTTCTTATAATTTTAATAAAAAGCTAGTTAAAAAACTTGGATTAGAAGGAGCAAGCCTTACTGCTGCTGGACGTAACTTATTCTTTATTTACAAAGATGCGCCAAATATTGATCCTGAAACAGCTTTCAACACTGGAAATGCACAAGGATTGGAAAGTTTAGCTTTGCCAACAACTAGAAATTTCAGTTTAAATCTTAACGTTAAATTTTAAAAACTCGGAATCATGCTAAAAAAACTATCATATACAATACTGTTTGCATTGACACTGAGCTCTTGCAGTGATACTTTGGACGATATTAATAAAAATCCAAATGCAACTGAAACGCCGCTTGCTCCATATCTTTTGACAGGTACACTAAAACAAGGTGCCGATTTGTATTGGGGAGATGCAAACAACTTTAACTCTACTTTGCTGTTTGTGCAGCATTGGGCTAAAATTCAATATACAGAACCAGATCGTTACGATGTTTCAAATACTTCTTTCACCGCATTATGGGATAAGGGATATTCGACTCTAATTACAGATTTGAATACGATTTTAAAATTTCCAGATGCTCAGGCAAATTCAAATTATAAAGGAATTGCATTAACATTACGTTCTTGGACCTTTTTATTGCTGACAGATGCTTACGGAAATATTCCGTACAAAGAAGCTGGTCAGAAAGTAACACCTGCATACAATACACAAAAAGAAGTATATACTGGTTTGCTTGAAGATTTAAAACAAGCGCAATCTTTGTTAAATCCAGCAAATGGTTCAGTTACGGGTGATTTGGCTTATAAAGGTGATATCTTGAAATGGAAAAAACTGGTAAACTCGCTTCGTTTGCGTATTGCCTTGAGAATTTCTGACAAAGAACCTGTTTTAGCTAAACAGGCAGCAATTGATGCGACAAGCGATTCAAGTGGATTAATTAGCAGCAATTCTGAAACATTTCAATTTGTTTATACAAGCTCACCGCAGCAAAATCCAGCTTCGGCTTGGTTTGAGACTAGAGATGATTTCCGTATTTCAAAAACTATGGTAGATCAATTATACGCATTATCAGATCCTCGTTTGCCTGTTTTTGCTCAATTGCCTTCAGATGCAAGCGTTGGAAAATATGTTGGTGGCGCTAATGGATTGTCAAATAGTGATGCTAATAGTCAAGGTTTTGCTAAAACATCAAAACCAGGAACTTATTTCTTAACATCGGCTTCTCCTGCTGTAATTGCTTCTTACTCAGAAACATTATTTAATCTTGCAGAAGCTGCAGCCCGCGGGTATATTTCTGGAGATGCAGAACAGTATTATAAAAATGCTATTACAGCATCTTTGAATCAGTTTGGAATTACAAATGCGACAACTATTTCAACTTATCTTGATCAGGCAAGTGTGAAATACGATGCATCAAATTATGCAAAATCGATTGGTAC
>NZ_DHEI01000050.1:25867-29309 GCF_002399805.1 Flavobacterium sp. UBA4854 | reverse complement strand
TAGACTACCCTGTATTAACAGCTGGTCCTGCAACTGTTTTGGACGGAAAATTACCTTCGCGTCTTTTCTATCCTGGAACAGAACAATCTCTTAACGGAGCAAGTTACCAAGCAGCTGTTGCAGATCAAGGAAAAGATTTGTTGACAACCAAATTATGGTTTGATGCGAAATAAATTTTGCAAATAATATTCCGTAGGAATATCTGGTTGGTAGAAAAAAAAATGATCGTTATGTGTAGTGTCCTGTAAGGATACCTGTTTTGCGGAAACCACATATTTAACGTTTAATCAAACATTCCTACGGAACGTAAATTGATAATCCGAATTTAAATTCTACCAACGAAACATTCCTACGGAATGAGTTTTTTTGAGTAAAAGAGCCCTGTATTAATTTTTGATACAGGGCTTTTTTATTATTCCATTCGCTGTTTCTGTCTTTCGTGGTTTGATTCTTCTTCAGAATTTCCGCGTTTCCAATATGAAACCGCATTTCATCTCGATGTATTTCAATATGATTCAGGTTCATTTTTTAGATTGAATTGTATTCAAAGGTAAAGGAATTAGAAAAAGTTGTTCGTTATTTTACAATTTTTGCCTTATTTGAATAATTTCCTTTGTAAAAAAATATATAAACCATGAAAACAAAAATTATTTTAAGCACACTCTTGATGCTTACTTTTTGGTGTAATGCCCAAACGACAGATTCAGCTTTAAAAGAAGTACAAAAAATTATTGAAGCGAGTAACAAAACGTTCTCCGATTTTACCAATAAGAATGACGGTTCTATTGTTGCTAGATATACAGATGATGCTTGTTTGTTTCCACCAAATGGAGAACCAAAATGCGGAGCAAAGCAAATTGATTCCTTTTTTAGAGGCGGACCTCAAGTGCATGTTATATTCACAATTCAGCATCTTTATGGAGATCCAAAAATAGCTGTTACAGAAGAAAGTTTTTATCAAATGACCGATATGAATGGCAAAAAACTAGATGACGGAAAAGTAATCGTAATCTGGAAGAAAACCAAAGACGGATGGAAAATGCATCGTGATATGTTTAGCAGCAATCATCCTGCAAAACAAGGTTAAAAACCAATGTTGACAGCCTGCTGTAAATCAGTATCGTTTTTAAGTAGCGAATTTCTGGATGCAGATGGCGTAATGCCAGTAAACTTCTTAAATTCTTTTATAAAATGAGCTTGGTCATAATAGCCATTATCGTAAGCTATAGTAGTTAATGATTCTGTCGTATTGAGCACCAAATCCAAGCTTTTATTAAATCGAATTACCGAAGTAAAAGCAGCTGGACTAATACCAATATTAGCAAGATAAAGTTTTTGGATATACCTTTCTGATAATCCTGAATTTCTGGCAATGAAAGGTAAATCCAATTGCTGGTGATTTCGAAATAACTCTTGACTCAAATGCTGTACTATGGAAACCTTTTTTAATCGGGTTTCATTTTTCTTTAATTTTTGAAGAAAATACGTTTCTAAAACATTGATTTTAGACAAAAGATCATCAGTTTCCATAATCTTATCATACAAATCTCTATTCTCTCCTAGAGCTACATCGTACATATCGGTGGCATAATTCGTAAATTCTGATAGCGGATCAGAAAAAAATAATGCACTGGCATGCGGATATATTCTTGCAATGAGTACCGAAG
Source organism: Flavobacterium sp. UBA4854 (assembly GCF_002399805.1). Classification (NCBI taxonomy): domain Bacteria; kingdom Pseudomonadati; phylum Bacteroidota; class Flavobacteriia; order Flavobacteriales; family Flavobacteriaceae; genus Flavobacterium; species Flavobacterium sp. UBA4854. The sequence continues at coordinate 27,642 of NZ_DHEI01000050.1, read as the reverse complement.
TGCCTTTTGCTACAGAAAGACGCGTTGGAAGCGTTAGATGCCCCAATAATTCTATGGCAGGAGTATCTTTCTGTTTGCCGTTGATAATGGTTGCGGCAAATCCTCCAGAAATATTTATAATCAAATCGACATAACCGCTTGGATAAAATACTTCATTGTCGAGATCTTTTTCAATTGTAACAACAGTATAGTTCTTTATAAACGGCGCTAAACTGGCGGACGGTAAAATCTGCATATCGTTTTTTGTTGTAATTTAGGAAGTAAATTAACTGATTCTTAGCAAGTTCTAAATTAGCAATAAAATCCAATATAAATGAGTTAAAGTTGTAGAGATGTTGTTATAAATTTCTATAATTTAGAAATAAGTATCAGAGGGAATTCAAGCAATTAAAAAAGCGAATCAATATGCAGACAATATTAGGAGCCAATGGACAGATTGGAGAAGAATTGGCAAGAGAACTGAAAAGAAATTATACTTCAGATATACGAATTGTAAGCCGTAAAGCGCAAAAAGTAAATGATACAGATATGGTTTTTTCGGCAGATTTGACTATTAAAGAAAAAGCTATAGAAGCTGTAAAAGGAAGTGAAATAGCCTATTTTACTTTAGGACTTCCGATGGATACTGATTTATGGGAAAAGCAATTTCTATTGATAATGAGAAATGTTATTGAAGCCTGTAAAATCAATAAAGTCAAATTGGTGTTTTTTGATAATACTTACATGTATCCGCAAGATAGTAGGGTACTTACAGAAGAAACTGCTTTTGAACCCATTGGAAGAAAAGGTGAAATTAGAAAAGAAATGGCTGAAATGGTTCTAAACGAAATAAAATCGGGTAAATTAGAAGCAGTAATCTGTCGTGCGCCCGAATTTTATGGTCCTGCAAAAACGCAAAGTATTACAAATACTTTAATTTTTAATGCGATTAAGGAAAATAAAAAGCTAAAAGTGCCTTTAAGCGATACAAAAAAAAGAAGTCTAATTTGGACACCAGACGCAAGTCGTGCCACAGCTTTAATAGGGAACACTCCAAATGCTTTTAATGAGACTTGGCATTTGCCTGTAGACGAAAGCCATCTTAACTATAAAGAATTCATTGCGTTGGCTTCTAAAATTTATGGCAAAGAATTAAAGTATAAAGTTATTCCGAAGTTTGTATTTTCAATAGGAGCGCTTTTTAGTAAAAGAGCAAAAGAATTGCAGGAATTGCTTCCAAGATACGAACACGCCAATGTTTTTGATGATTCAAAATTTAGAAAACGTTTTCCAGATTTCGTTGCAACAAGCTATAGAAACGGAATTGAAGAAATAAAAAAAGAGCAATTGTCGAAATAAAATTACATTTGTTTGACATATGAAGGAATTATGAAAGAACAGCTTACCGAAATCATAAAACAGGTTTATAACAAAAAGAATAGAAATCTTTTCACATTTTTGACTGGCGCAGGAATTTCTGCTGAAAGCGGTATTCCGACTTATAGAGGTATAGATGGAATTTGGGTAAAAGGGACAAAGTTTCATAAACCAGAAGAATTTGGAACGTTTGCTTATTTTAAAGAAAATCCAGAAGAGGTTTGGCAATATTCATTGTTTAGAAAGAAAATGTTTGAAAGTGCTCAGACAAACAATAGTCATCACGAAATAGCCGCAATTGAAAAACTTTTACAGGATAGGTTTCACTTGATTACTCAAAATATAGACAATCTTCATAGACGTTCTGGTGTAGAAAGGATATTTGAAATACATGGCAATAACAGAGAAATTAAATGCTC
>NZ_DHEI01000050.1:0-25692 GCF_002399805.1 Flavobacterium sp. UBA4854 | reverse complement strand
CCAGAAAGATATCGAATTACTGAAATGCAAAGAATGCGGGAGTTGGATGAGACCCAATATTTTATGGTTTGATGAATATTATGATGAAAAGACGAATAAAAAATTTAGTTCCTTAAAGGTAGCAAAAAACTCAGGAATTCTTTTTATTGTTGGTACATCTGGAGCAACTAATTTGCCAATGGCGATTGCAGAAACAACATTAAAATACGGAGGAACAATAGTTGATATTAATACAGAAGATAATTTGTTTACAAAATTGCTTAAAGACAAGAAAAATAAAATTACTATTCGTGCAACCTCAACAGAAGCTTTAAAAACAATACATGAGATATTGCATAATGTTGTTCAAGAGGAAAAGAAATAAAAACCTCTTCTTTCGGGAAATTTATGTAAACTTGCACTTTAGACTATACCCAACTGCATCTTTATGTCTTAGTGACGTTTTTCAATCTGTTTTTGAAAAACGATCTGCAAAATTCTTTCAGGATTGTTTATTAAGATGTATGCAAATAATAAAAACTTCATTTGTTTGAAAAGGCTTGAAATAAAAAAAAATATTACGAAAAAAGAGGATGAGAGTCTTTCTTTTCGAGTTTATGATCTTAATAAAGAGAATTTAAAAAACTATTTAGAACCGCATAAAAAGGATCACTTTTGTATTCTAATGGTTGAATCTGGAGCAATTCAGCTTCATTTAGAAGAAGAGATAATACATCTCAAAGCAGGCAAAATTTCAATGATTTTTCCTGATCAGATTTCGTCTCTTTCATTTTTGTCTTCTGAGTTGTCTGGAAAGATAATTTTATTTGAAGAAGTACTGTTTTGTTCCGATATTTTGAAAAACGAACTCCTGTCTTACAACGTAAATCTTTCTTCGCATTTGAAATGTATATTCTTGTCTCCGTCAGAACTGGAACATGCAAAATCGATGGTTTCGTTTATCGAGAATATTTATTCCGATCCAAGTCTTATTAGAAAAGAGCAAGGAAGGTTTTATATTAAGATTCTGCTTTTAGGATTAATAGAATCGGTACATGGTAAGCATCCTGTTTTTCAGCATGAAAGCGATAAAACGCTATATATTCGTTTTAAAAAAATGCTTAACGAAAGGTATAAGAATGAACGAACAGTTCAATATTACGCTTCTAATTTGGCAATTACAACTAAAAAACTAAACAGTATTACCAAGAAACATTGTGGTGAGACAGTAATCAATGCAATTCATAATCGAATTCTTCAGGAAATAAAAAGACTTTTGATGTTTTCGGATCTTTCTCATAAGCAAATTTCGCTCGAACTTGGATTCAGTTCTCCCTCAGCACTTAATAAATTTGTAAAAAGCAAATTGGACGAAACGCCTACGGAACTTCAAAAAGAATTGGCTCAAATTTATATCAAATAGACTTGATTGTATAACACAGCCCGCAATAGCTGAAATACTTTTGTACCTATATTTAAACATAAAAATAGAGTATAAAATGAGCAAGTTATTTATTGCAGGAGAAGTTTTCCATGGTGCGGGAAGTCTTGAAGAATTAAAAAAAATTAAAGGAACTAAAGCGGTAATCGTTACAGGTGGAAGTTCGATGAAAAATAGTGGTTCTTTGGATAAAGCGGCGGCTTATCTAAAAGAAGCAGGAATTGCAACTGAAATTTTTGAAGGTGTAGAAGAAGATCCGTCATCTGCAACTTGTTTTAAAGGAGCAGAATTAATGAAAAGCTTTGAGCCAGATTGGATCATTGGATTAGGCGGATGTTCTGCAATTGATGCGGCAAAAATGATGTGGGTTTTCTATGAATATCCAGATGCTGATTTTGAAGCTATGATCAAACCTTTTAATGTGCCAGTTTTACGTAAAAAAGCAAAATTTATTGCAATTCCATCTACTAGCGGAACAGGTACAGAAACTACAGGTTTAGCAGTTATTACAGATCGAGAAAAAGGAGTTAAATATCCTATTGTTTCATACGAGCTTACGCCAGATATTGCTATTGTTGATGGTGAAATTTGTGCTTCTATGCCAGCGCATGTAACTTCAAATACAGGTTTAGATGCTTTAACACATTGTGTTGAGGCTTATGTGTCTAATATCGAAAATAATTACGCAGATGTGCTTTCTAAAGGAGGTTTAGAAATTGTTTTTGATAACTTGAAAGAAGCAGTTCAGAATCCATCAAATATTCAAGCACGTCAGAATATGCACGATGCATCTTTCATGGCTGGACTTGCTTTTAATAATGCATGGTTAGGAATTGTTCACTCGTTATCTCATCAAGTAGGAGCGTTATATGGAATTCCTCATGGAGCATCTAATGCCATCTTTTTACCGAATGTTATTCGTTACAATTCAAAAGAAAGCAATCGTTTCCCTGATTTAGCAAAAGTAATCGGAAAAGAAACTGCCGAAGACTTAGCGCAAGCAGTTGAAACTTTAAGAGCCGATGTAAAAAATCAGGCAGCAATTAAAGATTTCGGAATCTCTAGAGAAGACTGGGATAAAAATCTTGATTTTATTGCCAATAATGCATTTTTAGATCCATGTACCGGTTTCAATCCAAGAAAACCTACTGTTGCCGAATTAAAAGAAATTTATAATGCGTGTTATGAAGGTGTTGTTTATACTGAGCAATAAAACGCTTCTTTTATAGAATTTATTTTAATTAAAAAAGAGCTGTCCAATAATAGACAGCTCTTTTTTTTATTATAGAATTTTAATTGTTTCGAATCTTTTCCCGAAATTCTAAAGGAGCCATTTGTGTTCGTTTTTTAAAAAACGTACTGAATGACTGCGGATGTTCGAAACCAAGATTGTAGGCAATTTCACTAACAGATAATTCACTTGCAGACAGTTTCTCTTTAGCTTTATTAACGAGCTTTTCATAAATATGCTCTTTTGTATTTCTTCCTGTATGTATTTTCAAGAAATCGCTGAGATAGTTTGGAGAAAGACTGAGTGCTTCGGCGATTAGACCAACGCTTAAAAGACCTTTTTCTGCTGAGTCATCATTGTAATATTCATTAATAAACCTTTCGAATTTTGTAAGCAGAGCATGACTGCTGTTTTTTCGGGTTATAAACTGTCTTTCATAAAAACGGCTCGAATAGTTTAAAAGCAAATCAATTTGTGACAGAATAATGTCTTGTGTATGATGATCAATATGCTGGCATTCTTTGTCAATTCTATCTAAAATTTCAATCAGATAATTTTCTTCTTGTTCAGATAAATGTAGTGCTTCATTGACGGCATACGAGAAAAATCCAAAATCAAATATTTTCTGTGCTAAAGGATGTTTTAAAATAAAATCTTCATGAAATATAAGAAGAGAGCCTTCGCCACATTCCATTGTATGAAAATCCAAATACTGGACTTGGTTGGGTGCCGTAAAACTTAATACGCCTTTATCATAGTCATAATGTCCTTGACCGTATCTGATTTTTCCTTTTGCATTTCTTTTTAAAGCAACACAATAGAATTTATTCGTAAATCCTTTCCAGATTTCATCATCAAGAAAAACACTTTGAGATAAATTGATAACACTAACCATTGGGTGTTTAGGTTCTGGAAGAGAAAGTAAACGGTGAAAAGCAGATACGGATACTATAGTATTCATAACAACGGTTTTTTTAGTTTAGTCAAGAAGTCCCATACTGAACTCATCATACGGAGCCCCAGTATCTGTTCCCAAAGGTACAATACTTTCTAATTTTAAAAGATCGTTTTGGCTCAATTCTATAGCAGCAGAACCAATATTTTGTTCAAGATACTTTCTGCGTTTAGTTCCAGGAATAGGTACAATTCCTTTACTGATAATCCATGCTAAAGCCAATTGAGATGAATTGACATTTTTTTCTTCAGCCATTTTTTCAACCGCTTTTACCAATTCAATATTTTTATGGAAATAGTTTTCCTGAAAACGAGGAATAGCTCTGCGGAAATCATTTTCAGGAAGATCATCAATAGAACGAATCTGCCCAGATAAAAACCCGCGCCCCAAAGGCGAATAAGCTACAAAACCTATTTCTAATTCTTCTAATGTTTTTAAGATTCCTCTTTCTTCTACGGTTCTTTCAAATAAAGAATACTCACTTTGCACCGCCGTTATGGGATGAACTTGATGTGCTTTTTTAATGGTTTCAGAAGATACTTCAGATAGTCCAATATATTTTACCTTACCTTCTTTAACAAGATCGCTCATTGCGTCGACGGTTTCTTCTATAGGAGTGTTTTTGTCTAAACGATGCATATAATACAAATCGATATAATCTGTATTTAGATTTTTAAGTGAACGTTCTACTGCCTTTTTGATATACTTTTTGCTTCCGTTTATGGCCCAAGTTACTTTTCCGCTATCATCTATTTCCCAACCGAATTTTGTAGCTATTATATATTTATCACGTTCTTTTCCGATCGCTTTTGCTATAAGCTGTTCATTTTTTAAAGGACCATACAAATCTGCTGTATCCAAAAAATTACCACCCAATTCAAGTGAACGATGAATAGTTTGAATCGCTTCTTTTTCGTCTGCAAGACCGTACATATTTCCTTCCTCAAAACCTGTCATTCCCATACATCCTAAACCAATTGGCGGAATAACTAATCCTTGATTTCCTAATTTAATCTGTTTCATCTTTTATAATTTTAGTTGCATACAAATTTCGAGAAAGACTGAAGACATATAGGTTTGCTAATTACGGAAGATTGTATTTAAATTACTTATGATTAGATTGGTTTCAATTGATTACTACTGTTTCATTTGAACAACTTGGTTTCATGTTATAAAATGGAACATCAAACAAGTGAAGATACCGTAAACTTAGGGAGCAAAAAATTAATTTTAGGATTGATACTAATCCTAAAATCACAAATCATGAGAAAAAATGCTCTAGCAGTACTTTTAACAGGCTTAACTTTATTGGTACTTTCTGATATAGAAGCTCAAACTAAAAAGAAACCCAATATCATAATGGTAATCTCAGACGACACGGGTTGGGGAGATTTAGGAGTTTATGGAGGAGGAGTGGGTCGTGGTATGCCAACACCAAATCTTGATAGAATGGCAAAAGAAGGCATGCAATTTTGGTCGTTTTACGGACAGCCAAGCTGTACTCCCGGAAGAGCTGCCATGCTTACAGGACGTATCCCAAATCGTAGCGGTATGACTACTGTTGCTTTTCAGGGGCAAGGAGGCGGATTACCGAAAGAAGAATGGACATTGGCTTCTGTGCTAAAAAAAGCCAATTATAAAACCTATTTTTCAGGAAAATGGCATCTAGGAGAAGCAGATTATTCTATGCCCATAGCACACGGTTTTGATAAAATGCAGAATGTGGTGCTGTATCATTTGAATGCTTATACTTATGCTTTTCAGTCTTGGAATCCAGAGATGTCTCCAGAAATGCTAGATCTTTTCAAAAAAGTAACGACTGGAATACTTGAAGGAGAAGCAGGCGGCAAAGCCCGTGAAGTTAGTAAAGTTACAGAAGAGAATATTGCTGAGCTAGATATGATGATGGTAGAGAATAATCTAAAACAGCTTGATGAATATGGAAAAAGCAAAGATCCGTTCTTTATGTGCATTAATTTTGCTAAAAATCATCAGCCAAACCTTCCTTCAAAACAATTTGTTGGAAAATCACCAGGAAAAAGTAAATACTCTGATGCTGTAGTAGAGATGGATTACAATGTAGGCCGTATTATGGATAAGATTCGTTCTTTAGGCATTGCCGAGAATACTATTGTTATTTATACAGTAGATAATGGTGCTTGGCAAGATGTACATCCTGATTCTGGATATACTCCGTTTAGAGGTACCAAAGGAACTGATAGAGAAGGCGGTAGCCGTGTGCCTGCAATTGCTTGGTGGCCAGGACAAATTGAAGCAGGAAGTCAAAGCCACGATATTGTGGGAGGGCTAGACCTTATGGCAACATTTGCCAGCCTTGCAGGAGTCGAACTTCCTAAAAAAGATAGAGCAGGTGCTGATATGGTATTTGACAGTTACGATATGTCTAATGTATTGTTTAAAAAAGGAACGCCGCTTCGCGACAGATGGTTCTATTTTACAGAAGCAGAACTTTCTCCAGGTGCGGTTCGTATTGGTAAATTTAAAGCGGTATTTAATACTCGAGGAGATAATGGCGCTATTGCAGGTAGTGATGCACCAGGACAACAGCTAGGATGGAGAGGCGACGAAACTTACGTAGCTACCGTACCAGCCATTTACAATTTGTGGCAGGATCCGCAGGAACGTTATGATTTGTTTATGAACAGTTGGACAGAAAAAACTTGGACAGCCATAATTTTTAATCAGGCTATTGCCGATTTGATGAAAACGTATGCGCAAATACCACCAAGAGCTCCGCAAAGTGAAACATTTACTGGCGAGATGCAGATAGAACGCTATAGAACTATTGAACAGGTGAAAAAAATGATGAATGAAAAGAAAGTTAGTCTTCCTCCTTTGAGTGTTGATTCTAAACAATAAAAAGAAAGTCGGACAACTGTCCGACTTTCTTTTTTAGAGCACGAAAAGTTCTTAAAACATTAAATTAATTTACGAGGCAATTATGCAGTAAAATCTAGTATTACTCAATTGTGATGCGTATATTTGAGAGAATAAAAAAATAAAGCCATTATGAAGAAAATAGGATTTTTATCATTTGGGCATTGGGCTAATCATCCATCATATAAAACTCGTACAGCGGCAGATACATTATTGCAGTCTATTGATTTGGCTGTAGCTGCTGAAGAAATTGGCATTGATGGTGCTTACTTTCGCGTGCATCATTTTGCGCAGCAGTTGGCATCGCCTTTTCCTTTGCTTTCAGCTATTGGTGCTAAGACTAGTAAAATTGAGATCGGAACGGGCGTAATTGATATGCGCTATGAGAATCCATTATATATGGTTGAAGACGCTGGATCTGCCGACTTGATATCAGAAGGACGCTTACAATTGGGAATAAGCAGAGGATCTCCAGAACAAGTAATTGACGGTTGGAGTTATTTTGGCTACGAACCTGATAAAGGTGAAACCGATGCCGATATGGGACGTAAAAAAGCGCTAGAATTTTTGGATAAGCTTAAAGGAGAAGGATTTGCAGAACCAAATCCGTATCCAATGTTTCCAAATCCGCCTGGATTGTTACGTATTGAACCTCATTCTGAAGGTTTAAGAGAAAGAATCTGGTGGGGAGCAGCGTCTAACGCCACCGCTATTTGGGCTGCCGAAAACGGAATGCATCTTCAGAGTTCAACGCTTAAATATGATGAAAACGGAAAACCTTTTCACGTTCAGCAAGCCGAGCAGATAAGGATATACAAAGAAGCTTGGAAAAAAGCAGGACATCAGCGTGAAGCTAGAGTTTCTGTAAGCCGTTCGATTTTTGCATTGGTCAATGAGCAAGATAGATATTACTTTGGCGGACAAGCTAAAGGCAATGATAGTTTTGGTTATATCGAGCAAGATAAAAGAGCAATCTTTGGTAAAAGCTATGCTGCAGAACCTGATAAACTGATTGAAGAATTGGCTCAAGATGAAGCTATTCAAGAAGCTGATACTTTGTTGTTAACTATTCCGAATACCATTGGAGTCGATTACAATATTCATATTTTATCGTCTATTTTAGAACACGTTGCACCTGCATTAGGTTGGAGATAGTTTTGATAAAAAAGAATAAAAAAGCCCTCTGTTTATTGGAGGGCTTTTTTAGTAAAAATTAACCTCTATTAGCTTCATTTGCTTGTCTAATTGCTTTTGAATCTGTCAGATTAAAACGATAGACAAAACTCAGACGATATCTTGCTGCATTAGGAATGCTATTATCTTTAATAACATAATCGGTTCCAGTTGTAACGCTTTTGTATTGGCGAAGATTAAAAGCATTCGTAACATCAAAAACAATAGTCGCTTTATCTTTAAACAGAAGTTTACTTAATCCGAAATCAATTGATTGTAAGGCCTGATTGATAGTTTGTGCATTGCGTTTTTCTCCACGAAAGTTATAACGCCCTTGAAAACTAAATTTAGCTGGAAGTTTGATCTGAGTACTTAATCTTGCAGTAAAGTTCTGACTGCTGTAATCAAGATTTTGTTCCATATAGTTTCCTTTTTGTTTAAAGTGATAATAATTCATTTCGGCATTAAGCTGAAACCATTTTAAAGGATTGTATAAGGCAGATAATTCAATTCCGCTTCTTATTTCGTAATCAATATTTATGGGTGTTGTAAGGAAAATATCATCTTGACGATACGTATAATCTTGAATAAACCCTTTTTCGTATTGATAGTAAACAGAAGGATTCAAAGTAAATGTTTTCCAGTTTTTTAGAAACGCCATTTCAAACGCATCAGTATAGGAAGGATTCAAATCAGGATTTCCAATGTATTGCGCATTCAAATCGGTAACTTCATTAAATGGGTACAAAGCGTATAATGACGGACGTTTAATGCGTTTGCTGTAATTGAGCTGTAAAGCAGAACCATCAAACTTATAGCTCAGATTGACAGTAGGAAAGAGCTTGTTGTAGTCTTTTTTATCACTATAAGCATTTTCTACATCTTTAATAGAAATATCTGTAAACTCAGCTCTCAAGCCCAGCATATAGCTAAACTTATTGATTTTGCTGCTAAATTGTGTATAGGCGCCAGTTATGGTTTCATCATAATTTAAATCATTATCAATATTCTGATAGATTACCCAATTATTATCCTGTTGTTCTTCTGCCAAATAATTACTCGAAACCGTTCTAATTTCAGTTTTTATTCCAAATTCTAAAGTAGAAAGGCTGTCAATTGGCTGAATAAAATCTGTCTTCGCCAAAAAATCTTTGCTATTTCCTACTGAGCTGGTTCTAATGCCAGGATAAATCATCGTATCAGGAATTAAACGTTGTGTAGAAAGATCCCATTTTTTGTCGCTATTCCACCAATCGTATTGCACATCAATTGTCCATTTTTTTGTTTTTTGTTTGAATGTTCGAGTATAATTAAACTCAAGCTGACTATAATCACGTTTTTCCAAAGACTTTCCGTGTCTGGTTAAAAGACTGTCAGGCGTTGTGTTTTCAAGATCACTATCGTACAGATATCGTAAATCGGTTTTATCATTATCATGCGTGGCATTCTTTAAGAAAGCAGCTGTTATGGTCTGATGTTCATTAATAAAATAATCGGCACCCATATAAAGCAATTTGCCATCATCGTGACGATCTTCATTTTGTACGCGATGCATATAATTTGGCGAAGTAGTACTATTGGTTACTTGATTGGTCGTATACAAACCTACGTAATCGCTAGAACGAATACTGAAATTAGAAAAAACATTGATTTTGTTCGATTTATAATTGATGCTCGGATTAAGCCGACTGTCATTTGGAGATCCAGCAACTAATCGAACCTGACCGCTAAAACCGCTTTTCTTGTTCTTTTTCAAAATAATATTAATAATTCCCGCAGAACCCGCAGCATCATATCTTGAAGAAGGATTAGTAATAACCTCAATTCTTTCAATTTGATCGGCTGCAATTTGGTCAAGAGCATTACTTTGAGTAAGTCCAGATTGTCTTCCGTTAATTAATACCAAAACATTGTTATTGCCTCTCAAACTTATTGTTCCTGTTTGGTCAACCGCAACAGACGGAACTCCATTTAAAACATCATGAGCAGAACCATTTTGCGAAAGCACATCTTTACCAACTTCAAAAACTTTTTTGTCTAATTTTAAACTGATATTCGATTTCTGGCCATTAATTTCTACTGCTTTTAATTGTACGGCATCAGTAATTAAATCAATTGTTCCCAATTCAATTTTTTGTTTTTCTGAAACAACTAGAGATTGTATACGAGCTTGATAACCTGTATAACTAAACGAAATAGTTGTTTTATCGCTTAAAGCTGTTTCAAGACTAAATAAGCCTTGATCGTCAGTTATAGTTGTAGCTAATGTTTTTGAGTTATCATCTTGTACTGTTACTGTTACGTAAGGCAATGCTTCTTTTGTCGCATTGTCTTGAACTTTACCAGAAATAACGGTTTGTTGCCCTATTCCTAAAAGAGGAATAAATAGAATTAAAGTGTTGATTATTAAGGTTTTCATTTGGATTGATTTTGTTGTACAAGATTAATTCATAAAATGAAGTGTTATTTCTGAAAACATTCAAACGGCTCTACGAACTTTTCAAATGCATTTGGCAATTGAATATTTGTTTTATCTTTATCTTATGTATAAATCTTACTTTTTCAACGTTTTACTTCTGCTGCTATTTACCTCGTGTAATTATTACAAAGAGTACGTTACAACCGACGTAACCTATGAGGTTGATTACGATCATCAGCAAATGGACTTGGGAAAACCAGATAGTTCGAGTTTTAAATTTCAAACAGATGTTGAAATCCAAAAACGTAACAATATTTCTGAATCTCTCGGACTTCAGATAAATGCTTTTGGTGCTTTTGATGTGTATTGGGATGGCGTTTTGGTGGGAAGAAACGGTCAAATGGCAAAATCGGATCGTGCTGAGGTTCCTGGGACAGAAACGTCGTATTATCAAATTCCGAAAAAATTATCTAATCTTGGAAAACATACCGTTATTTTAATCGGTTCACAAGTTTATAACAGAGAAGCAGAACGCGGTATAGATGTGAAACTTAAAAACTATCTCCAGCTTCATCGTTCACCGCTTGTTGTAGTATCTTTTATGAATCTTATGGCGGGCGCTTTTCTCATTGCAGGCATTTATTATTTCTTTTTGTATATAAACAGCACACGAAAAGAATTAGCGGTTTTGCTTTTCGGAATTATTTGTCTGCTTTTCTTTTGCCTTCTAATTATAGAATATGTAAAGTATTATTTAGAGATTCCTTACGATCAATTTTATACTCGTTTAAAGATTATAGGCTGGCTTACTTTTGCTATTTCAATGCTGGTGCCGTGGTACTTTATGCTTCAATTTGAATTTAAAAGAAAGAAACTATTTTTGATTCTTTTATTTATTTCTCTTTTAGCAGTTTATATTGGCTATTATGGGCATTATGATATTTCTGCAGCTTATTTTACCATTACAGCTCGATTTTTTTCAATTATAATCGCAATTGATGCTGCAATTAGAAAAACGAAAGGCGGACTTATTGTTGCGGCTGGTTTATTGGCGGGCGTTGTTGTCAACTATTTTATGTTTTATGATTTTGGGTTGTTTATTGCTTTTACCATTTTAGTGCTCTGTATGCTTTATTTGCATACGATACGAGCAAAAGCGATGGAAGAAGCACATAATGCATCATTGCTGCTTTCTTCTAGATTGCAATTAGAATTGATTAAGAAAAATATTCAGCCGCATTTTCTTCGTAATACTTTAACTTCATTGATTGATTGGATAGAAGAATCGCCAAAAGAAGGAGTTGTTTTTATTCGTGCTCTTGCAGAAGAATTTGATATAATGAATGATATTGCTGAAGATACACTTATTCCGATCAGACAAGAAATCGATTTGTGCCGAAGACATTTGGAAGTAATGTCTTTTCGGAAAGAAATTTGTTATGAATGGCAAGAAGAAGAAATTGATGAAAAGGAAACCATTCCGCCAGCTATTTTTCATACCATAATAGAAAACGGAATAACGCATAGTCTTCCTCCAGAACAAGGCTGTATCGTTTTCTGTTTAAAATTTACTAGAGAAAAGCAATTTAAAGAATACACTTTGCTGACTTTTGCCAAAAATCGAAAAGCTAAAAAAGAGAAGCGAATAGGAACTGGATTTAAATACATTGAAGCTAGATTAACAGAAAGTTATGGTACCAAATGGTCTTTTGATTCTCATTCTGTAGAAAAAGGTTGGGAGACTATCATTAAAATTTTTGATTAAAATGAAAATACTCATAATTGAAGATGAAGCTCGTATTGCCAAGAGAGTAGAAAGAATGACACGTGATTTCTTTGACAAAGACGCGCAGATTCTGCTTTCTGATTCTCTCGAAAACGGACTTTTGATTATTGAAAATAATGAAATTGATTTGCTGCTTTTAGATTTGAATCTGAATGGAGAAGATGGCTTTGAAATCCTGCAGACTTTTGTTGCTGGTCCGTTTCAGACCATTATTGTATCAGCTTACACCGATAAAGCCATTACAGCTTTTAATTATGGTGTTTTAGATTTTGTACCAAAGCCTTTTGATCAAAACAGATTATCGCAAGCCTTTACGCGCTTTACTGCTCAAGGAAAACAGTCTGGCGCCAATGTTCGTTTTTTGGCAGTAAGAAAAGCAAAGACCTTTAAACTCGTTCCTGTTAATGAAATTTTATACATAAAAGGCGCAGGAATTTATACCGAATTGCATTTGGCAAATAATAAAATAGAATTACACGATAAATCGCTTGAAGCTTTAGAAAAATTGCTTCCCGACACTTTCGAAAGAATACATAAATCGTATATTCTCTCTTGGGAACAAGCAGATAAAATTGCGGTTGAAGCAGGAGGAAAGTATAGTATGCAACTCAAAAACGGCGACTTGTTGCCAATCGGTCGTTCTAAGTATAAAGAGATTAAAAATAAGCTGATTTAGATTTCGAATGCTTTTTGATTTGAAGCGTTTCTTCTTTTCGATTACTACTTGTCAAAAAAGCAACCTAATGCAAAAAACGCATTAACTAATAGAAAAATAGCATTTTTGCGCATCAGGTTTTTGTATAGTTTTACCTTTAGAAAAGCACAACTACAATTTACCATAAAATGATAACAACCAAAAACCTTCTAATAAAACCTTACAGTCCCGAACATTCTGAATGTTTTTTTAAAAGCATAACCGATAATCGCGAATACTTGAACGATTACTTTACTAATATGCTAAAGGTTAACGACAGTTTGGAAGCAACAAAAAAATATATGGAGCAGAAAACCATAGATTGGCAAGAAAATAAAGGTTTTGCTTGCGCTATATTTTTAAAAGAAAATAATGAACTTGTAGGTCATATATCGGTTAGAGAAATTGACTGGAGAGTGCCAAAAGGTGAACTTGCTTATTTTATTTTCGAAAAATATAGTGGAAATAATTATGGTGCTGAAGCATTAACAGCATTTAAAAATTGGTGTTTTGCAAAGAAAAAGTTTAATAGATTATTTATGAAAATTGCTGTAGATAATACAGCAAGCATTAAAGTTGCGGAGCGTTCTGGATTTGTATATGAAGGGCTTTTAAAGAAAGATTATAGAAAAAGAGAACAAGACTTAACAGATATGAAAATATACGGATATACTGAAGATCTAGAATTCGTTAGAACGACTTCTCAAAACACCGATTTTGCAAATTTAATTGTAAAACTAGATGAGAACTTAGCAAGCAGAAATGGAGACATGCAGGAATACTTCAATCAGTTTAATAAGGTAGATGCTATTAAGCATGTTATTATTGCTTATATCAACGGCGTTGCAGTTGGTTGCGGAGCTATAAAACAATTTGATAATGAATCTGTTGAGGTAAAACGTATGTTTGTTTCTGAAGAATATAGAGGAAGAGGAATAGCATATAATATTTTAAACCAACTTGAAAGTTGGGCAAAAGAATTGGGTTATACGTTTTCTGTTTTGGAAACAAGTAATGTGCAAGTAGAAGCGGTAGCATTATATACTAGAACTTATACAGTTATCGAAAATTATGGACAATATGCTGGAATAGAAACCAGTATTTGTTTTAAGAAAGAATTGTAGAAGGTTTTTAACTAAAACAACTTCGATGTTTTATTAATTAAAAAACATCGAAGTTGTAGGGTTTATTTTTCCGGTTCAAATTTTCTTTAAAGTGTATTATATATTATAAAGCATCCCAAGAAGCACTAGGATAGTAAATAGAGCTTGTTACAGGAGCTTTCCAGTATTCTTGACTTCCGCCACGGAAAGTATGTAGGCTTACTGCATTGACATTTCGTTTAGAATCGTTTGTTACCCAACGAATTTTTTCGTTTAATATCTCTGTGCCATTTACATAATATTTAACATATCCGTCAGTATTCGATCCTGTATTTAGTTTCACAGATATCTGGCAATTATAAGTAACCCCTTCCTGTATATAATATTTCTTTCCAAAATCATTGCCATATTGTCCAGGCTGATCTCTATAATACACATAAGGCTGAAGATAAGCGCCACTTCCTTTAGCAGAATTAGATCCGTTTGGGCAATACCACATAAATCTTGCGCTACCGCCATTTCCGTCCCAACCTGGATCACCGCCTGTATTTTGGTCGCCAATTAAGATACCATATCCGCATTTGCCGCCTCGGCTCCAGAAAAATCCGTTGTTAAATTTCATTTGAAACCAAACCGTATAAACTCCAGTAGACCAAACACCATACGATGTGCACAATCCACCAGGGCAAGATAAGGTGTTGGTTTGTAAAGTTATGGTTCTTGCAGTAGCCGTTCCTTTTGCAGTTGCGTTACCTTGAAGTTCAGAACTTACCGAAAGAGTATCTTTATTAGCCAATACGGGTGCATCTTTCTTAGCAGTTTTAGCCACATCTAAATCTTGTTCCTTTTCGCAAGAATAAAATAGCAATGCTGCAGTGGCTAGCATACAAGTTAATTTTATGATTTTCTTCATTTTTTAAATTTTAAGGTTAGTAAACAATTAATAGTTAGTAAAATAGATAGTAGTATTTGAAACCGAAAGTGTAAAGTTGATTATTAATAGTTTAGGCAAGGGGTAATAAAGTACGTTTTTACGTACACATAAATCCAGTGTACGTATTTAGTATACAAATAGTATGCTTTTTGGAAGTAAAAAACCTGCTAAATATTGATTGTAAATTATAATATATTGTAATTGGTTGATTTTTAATATTTTAATAAATTGATTGGATTTAGGTAAATTCTGGTAAAAAAGAAATAAAAAGATTTTTACTACATTTGAAGTACAAACAAAAACATTTGCCCCATTAATCATTATTATTAGCCACTATGAAATTGTATGCACTTTTTTTAACAGTAAGTCTGCTTCCATTTACTGTATTTTGTCAGAAGACAATAACTCCAGGAGGCAAGGATATCAATACCAAATACATTAAACAGGAAAAGTCTCTTTACACAGTATATTATGTTAAAGATACAAGCTGGACAAAGATGGGATCATTAGCATATGATATTACTTTAGCCAACAATCAGCTAACGTTGTCCAATGTCTATACTCCAAAGGACAATGGAAAAACGACTACACATATTTCTGTAGCAGATGCTCAAACGCTAAAACCCATTAGCTATACTAGCGATAGAAAGGAAACGAAATTAAACTTAGATTTTACTGACCCCATTACAGGAAATTATTATTCTAAGAAAACAAAAAAGGATAAAAAATTAAAACTGAATCCGACAGAACCATTCATAGATTTCAATTGGACTGACCACATGATTGGTACATTGCCATTAGATGTAGGTTATAAAGCCCGTTTTTTTCAGTTTTATTATAATGATGAATCAAAAGTGCTTACAGAGCCTTATAGTGTCAAGGAGGTAAAAAGTTTTAGCTATTACTCTCCAAGAACAGGTAAGCATGATACATGGCTTGTTACTGTTTCAGAAGAAAGCACAGGTGCTGTGTATAATTATATAATTGATAAAAAGGACCACCGTCTTTGGCAACGCGAAATGTCAATGGGTAAAGGTATGTGGGAAATTACGGTTAACGAAGAGTTAGATTATCAGCCCATTAAAAGTAAATTTAACAAAGAGCAAGTTGTTCAGCAGATTTCAAAAGGCAATAGTGTTATTATTGGAACAGCTTATGCAAGAGCAAACTCTGGTAAAAAATTAGGAGGTTTAGTAAATACAGCTAAAAAGCAATATGCTCCAAAAGGAACTGAGATTACACTTTTTCCAAGTTCTGATTATTATGAAGAATGGGTAGAAGTCAACAAAAAAATACGAAAACAGAAAAAAATGCCAGAAGTTCCTCTACATTCTGATTTTGGTTATTCGGTAAAAAAAGCCAAAGTATATGATGACGAAGGACATTTTGAGTTTTTAGATCTTATGCCAGGCACTTATGTCGTTATGGCTAGTTTCGATTTTTCTAACTCTTACAACTATTCTTATGTCTCAGGCTATACCAATTATTATAACTATTGGGGCTACGCAGGTTCTACAACTAATTATGGAACAGCAAGATCGTCTTACATAGACAAAGCTAATATTGAGAAACGTGTAACCATAAGTAAAGATGGCGAGAAAATAGAAACCAATTTAAAAGAAATGTAAGCCGAATGTTATATAAACTAATTTAAAGTGATAAAAAGAGCAGGAATAGCATTTTTAGCTTTTCTTATTGTTTGTAATGTGATTATATCTACTGTAATAACAATAGGAAGTCTCATTACGAATAGTTATTTGAACGAATATGAAAATCTAAAAAGCTTTAGGAATAAAAATAAATACACTGTAAAAGATGTTTTATTAATCAAACAAATTTCTGAAGATGCTGGAACAGGCGAGGGAACGGGATTATCCTACCTAGTTAAAGGAATAACTTTAGGTAATCAATCAGAAATAGAATTAAGAGTAACGAAGCTCGAATATCTAAAGGAAAATTTTGATAAGCAACCACTTTACAAAAGCAAATTGACAGGAAATTTTTTCTTAAGAGATGCTCCATTAGAATACTATAATTTTCAAACTAGATCTTGGTATCTTGCTATTTATTTTAAAGTTTCTTTTTATGTAATTTTCGGATTAGTATTGTATAAAGGAATAAGTTACGCTCGTGAAAGATGGTTTTACGCCAAAATAACAAGATAAAAAAAAGCTCATTTAACAAATAAATGAGCTTTTTTTATTTGTCTTATCTTGAAATACAATCAGAGGTAGATGATTTGTAAATAATACAAACGCTGAATTATTTAAAGATGTTTAAATTTTCATCATAAATCGGACTTTGAATATTTAAAAACTTCAAGACACTGTGAAATACATTTTGTTGCGAAAGTGTCTGATTAGGCTTAAGTTTAATTGAATCGTTTGAAACCCAAACAATAAAAGGAATTTCATATTGCTCTTTTGGGGCAATGCTCAAAGGAAGACCATGCATGTAAAGATTTTTTTCTCCTAGTGATTCTCCGTGATCCGAAACGAATAGCATGGTGCTGTTATAATCTTTTAATTGTTTCAAGTCTTCAATTATAGTATGCAAGATATAATCTGTATAAACAATTGTGTTGTCATAAGCATTTATTAACTCTGTTTGAGAGCAGTTTCCTAATTCAACACTATTGCAGAGGGGCTTAAAAGTTTCAAACTGCTTCGGATATTTTTTACTGTATGTTGGGCCATGACTTGTACTTGTATGCAGTATTATTAATATCTTGTTTTTTGCACTTGCCAGTATTTGTTCTTTTAATCCAGTTAAAAGAATTTCATCATAATTACATCCTTCACCTTTACAGTTAGGCATTAGAACGTCTCTTTTTTGATAATTTTTTATATGCACAGGAGGTTCTCCCCAGTTTGTAGTTCTCCAAACAACTTCAACATCATTTCGGTACAAATAATTAGGCAGAATTTCATAAAGATCATCAGTTTTTTTATAATCTAAAATAGCTTTTACACCAGCAGTAGTATATGTTGCAGAAGATGTTGCATTAAAGTGGTAAAGATTTTCTGTTTTAGAAAGATATGGATTAGTATTTTTTTTGTATCCATATAAAGAAAAATTCTGACTTCTTGCAGATTCTCCTATTACTAAAATTACAACAGATTTTTTGTTGTCTTTTATAGTAGCATTAGGCAATAGAATTTCTTTTTCATTTTTTTTATGTTTATGAATATAAAAAAGTGAAGTGTTTACAGAATAAGACCATGGCATTGCAAGTCCGCCCAATGTTTTCGAATTTTTATCAATCCATAACCAGTTTCCAGCATTTACAAATACTAAAATTAGAAGAAATAAAAGAGTAAGAGAAATTGTTTTCAAAAAGGTTTTGGCGGGCACATTTACAATTTCAGTTTTGATAATGTACAGGCTAGGCAAAATGCCCAAAAAGAAAACGTAGATTATTAGTTTAAAAGAGAAAAAACTGCTTGATTCATCATAATTTGTGTTTAGTATATTACCAATCATGCTTTCGTCTATGATAACGCTATATGTATTAATAAAATAAACAGCAATTGCACTAATAGTAAAAAAAAGTACCAGTAGAAATTTGCCAAAGTATCTGGCTATAAATAAGAAAAGATAAAAAGCAAAGAAATTTGCAACAATCATTGCTATTACAAGGCTGATAATAATAATTATTCCGTTAAAACTTTTATAATCAATATTATGAAATACAAATTTAAAGAATGGATAGTGAAAGAATAGAAAATTAATAAAACTCATTAAAAGAGCAAAATGAGCTATTTTTAAATTACCTCTTAATATAGGCTGTAGTAATTTCATAAAGGGATATAATTATAGCGATTAAAGATAGATAATAAATTACCAGATTTTCGTCAATTATTTTATGTATAAGGCAGCAGGCGCACATGGTAAAACCTAGAATAAAAATAGGATAGAATTTTTTATTATTAATCCATCGCCAAATATTATATTTTCGATTTATAAAAATACCAAGCAATCCTGAGATGTATCCAATGATGGCTCCAACAATTACATCAAGAGGATAATGTGCACCAACAGCGACTCTGGTTAATATTAAAACGAATCCTAAAGCAGTCAGCATACAGCACCATAAAATTTTAGAACTTAATTTTAAAGGCATAAATCCAAAAAGCAAAATTGTAATGGTTGTAAAAATGGTAATAGAATGTCCAGAAGGCATACTATTATTTCCGCAGACTATTTTTCCGATAATTATAAAGCTGTTATTATCCAATGCGGCTGCAGGTCTTGGAACTGCAAAGAACCCTTTTAAAAAATTGCAAAATAAAAGAGATAGGAGTGATCCCGAGGCCAAAGCTTCCCATATTTTAGGCACATAAACAACAAGAATAGCCAAAAAAGAAAATGGTATCAAAGCATTTCCCGCTTGTGTTAGATTATATTCAATACTTGGAAATTGACCTAAGATAGAATTAATGTAATAAAAACTGGTTTTTTGCAGTGCAATATAAGAATCTGCAGTGAAAGCATTTTTTTGAAAAAGAAAGGCTGCAATTGCAAAAAGGAGTAAAATAGGCAGAAAAAATAATGACATCTTTAATTTTGAGTATCTGTCTCCGACACTTGCGTTAATACATTCTGCATTTTGAAAAATGTCTCTGAAAGGTATTTTTTTTTCTAAAAACGATTTGTAAAAAGGATAATCCATAGTTAATACGACTGCAATAAATGTTGTTGAATCTTTTCTAAATGTTTTTTTTGAAGGGAAATTTAGATTCCAATTCTGAATTAATTCTGATTTTTTTCTCAATTAATTTTTATTTAATGCAGTTTTAATAAGAACTTTATATAGACTAATTTTTAAAGGAAAATAGATGTTTTTACATAGAATGATTTTGAATAAAACATGCAGAATTTTTTCAGAATTATATCTAATATTTGCTTTTTTACAATTCATTAATAATCTTAAAAAACAATAAATTATGTGGTGGATATTTGCCTTACTTTCGGCTTTGTTTGCAGCTTTGACTGCTATTTTTGCCAAAATGGGTATCAAAAATGTAGATACAGATCTAGCTACGGCTATTAGAACAGTAATTATCTTGATTTTGGCATGGGGAATTGTTTTTTTTAAGGGTGTAACAAAGAATATTTCCCTACTTACTAAAGAAAATTTGATTTTTCTTTGTTTGTCTGGTATTGCAACAGGTCTTTCTTGGATATTTTACTTTAAGGCTTTACAAGCCGGAAAAGTTTCTCAAGTTGCGCCAGTAGATAAAATAAGTGTTGCTATTGCTGTAATATTATCAGTTATATTTCTGCATGAAAAAATAAGTCCGCTAGGAATTTTGGGAGTATTGCTTATTATATCTGGAACAATTTTAATGATCTATAGTTAAGCATAAAAAAGCCTGCTATGTAATAAGCAGGACTTTTTTATATGTTGAGGTTTTATTGCTTGATTAATTTTTTCAGTGTTTTAATTTCTGCTTTAAGTTTCTTATTCTCTTTTTCGAGAGAGTCGATTTTTTTTAGCATTTCTACAGGTGTAAATGTATTAGACACACCAGTTTTGCCAGAAGAAAGGCTTGCACGTTTGTCGTTTTGATAAATATCTTCTTTATTGACACCTAGAACCAATGCAATTCTTTCCCATTCGGAATCAGAGATGCTAGTAAGACCTCGTTCTTTTCTACTGTAAGTTCCCTGCTTCATGTTTACAAGAACAGCCATAACATCTTGATTGATTTGACGCTTTAAGCGAATTTCTTGAAGTTTTGTCTTTTTTGCCATTTAAAATAAGATTATAAGTTCAAAAGCCATAAAATCTAAATTTGAATTTTTGAAATCTAGAATTTGTAACTGTATCCAAAACGTATTACTTGTGTCTCATAATAATCTCTGCTATTGTATGAGAAGCCCATTCCTTGAACTTCTTTTTGAATTATAAGGGTATTAAAGATATCAGATGCATTTAAAAAAACTTCTCCCTTTCCTTTCTGAACCGTTTTTTTAATTCCAAGATCTACTGAAAATCTTGAATTAATTTTGCCTTGAGGAATAATGTCTGGAGCTAAATAAATCATTGAAATTTGCCCTTTTAAAGTCTTGTCAAACAGTAAAGTATTGTTCCATTTTAAATTTCCAGAAACCATCTGTTGTCGTTCGCCAAAGTAGGTGCTTGGTTGCGGATACAAATTGGTAACCGAAAAAGCATCAATTGTATTTTGATAAAGATTTCCATTCAAATTAAAAGAATACCATGAAGTAAGTTCTTGCGTATAAATGGCCTCAATACCAGCCGAAGTACTTTTATCTGCATTCTGAAAAACATTATAAATCAATGTGCTTCCAGGAACAGTTGTCGCAATTCTAGTTATGGTTCCGTTTATAATTCTATAGTAAAGAGAAGCTATCAGACTTCCTTTTTCGATGCTTTTTTTGTATCCAAGTTCAAATGCACTTGTAAACTGCGGCCTTAAAGCGGGGTTGCCGACTTTTATGATCTCTGCGTCATCATATTTTGGAAAAATACGAATATCCACTTCATTTGGCCTGTCAACTCTACGGTTATAAAATGCTGTAATTTTATTTTGTTCATTTATTTTATAGCCAAAACGAACACTAGGAAAAGGTTCTGTATAATTATAACCATCACTTTTATACGTTGGATGATCGGGATTTACATCATAGTTCAACTTTACATATTCGAGACGAAGTCCTATTTCTGCTTCAATTTTATTCGTTTCGTAGATGTAATTAGAATAGAGTGCAGGAATAATTTCTTTGTATACTGCCCAGCCGCCAGCTGCCGCATCAATAGGAGAATTTTCGCCTGGAAAAAACTGCATATTGGTTGGAATCTCTCGATTTCTAAATTTAAAACCAGTTTCAAAACGTCCATATTTTAACGGGCGAACATAATCGACATTCAAATCGAGAACCTTTTCATCAGAAAGGAGCTTAAAAGCATCTTGACCTATAAAGTCAGGCAATGTGTTGGTAAAGAAATATTTCTCGTCTTCTCTATGATAAGTATAATTAATTCCAGCGTTTAGCTTATGGCCAGCTTCCATAAATTTATGTTCGTAAGAAGCACTTGCCATTACAGTTGTTTTTAATTCATCTTCTAAAAACTGCCATAAACGAAGACGTTGTGAGTAATCTTGATTAAAGAAAGGCTCATCTCCATTATCAATAATTTTTTCACTACCAAAAAGACCAGAAAAAGCAAAAGTATTGTTCTCGTTATAATTCCAGTCAATGCCCGTTTTTAATGTTGTAAAATGCGTATCGCGATTTCTAACTGTTTGCTGATTTATAACAGTGCCATCATCATAAGTACGGTTTACAAATTCGTTTTTATTAAGTGTTTCTGTATACAAATAATCAGCTTGCAGATAAGCGTTTATTTTTTCTTTGCGATAATTTAAGGAAAGCGAAGGATTTATTTTTGGTGTCATTTGGTATTGAGGACGTACAGAAGGAAGATTTGCTTTTCGCTCCCACAAAGCGCCATATCCCGAACTAATTCCAATTTTACCATTAAAGCCTTCTTGTTTGTTTTTTTTATAAATAATATTGATAATTCCGGCATTTCCATTCGCATCAAATTTTGACGATGGATTATTTATAATTTCAATTTTTTCAATGGCAGAAGCAGGAATATTATCCAGACCCGATTGGTTTCCAAAACCAGTAAGAGCAGTTTGTTTTCCATCAATTAAAATTATTACTTTATCATTTCCTCTAAGCTGAATTTTTCCATCGTTGGTGGTAACACCAGGAAGAGATTGCATAGATTGAAGTACAGATCCGCCACTTTGCGTGATATTGTCTGCAACCGAAAATACTTTTTTATCTATTTGATTACTTGAACCTGAAGGTTTATTGGACACTACAACTTCAGCAAGATTATTGATGTCTGGTTCAATTTCAATACTATTCAGATCAAGATAATCAGAAAGATTTCCGATAAATAGTTTCTGTGTCTTCATTTTAAATCCTGTTGAAGTAATTTCAAGCAGATAATTTCCAGAAGTTATATTTGGAATAGTAAAGCGTCCATCTTCGCTGGTTACTGTTCCTGCTATGAATTTTTGATCAGAGGCGTTTTTAATTATGACATTGGCAAATGGTACAGCTTCTTTAGATACATTATCTTTTATAAGACCTGAAACAGATGCAGTATGGTTTTGTGCGGTCGTGCTGAAAACTTCTATTATTAGAAATGAAAACAGCAAAATCATTTTTAATTTCATTGTACTGGATTATAAATATATTGCAGAACAAAGATTAAAAGTGATTTTGCAGAAATTCTGAATTAGCTAAAATCTAATACTGAAGCAGTGTAGATCTTGGTCAAAAGTGTACTTGATTTTCCAATTGTTGGCTTCAGCAATTTTTTTAACAATAGCCAGCCCCAGACCGCTTCCTTGAGAAGAAGGATTGCTTTTTGAAAATCTATTGAAAAGTTTTTTTGTATCAAGAGGGGCTTTTACTCCAGTATTTTGAAAAATAAGTTCATTTTCTAGCGTGGTTACGATAATGCTTCCGTCTTTTTTATTATGACGAATGGCATTAAGAAAAAGATTATTGATTAGAACCTCAGTTAAGGTTGGATTCGCTGTTATTTTTAAACTAAATCTGAAATCGGTTTTAATTGCAATACTTTTAGATGCTGCCTGTTCAGTAAAAAAGTCAAGATGTTTTTCTATATAATTGTTGATTACGATAGGGCTTTTATCAAAATAAATTTCATTATCGATTTTAGAGAGCAACAATAAGTTTTTATTAAGTCTGTTAAGTCTCGATACATCATTAGAAATCGAGCCCACTAGATTAGATTGCTCTTCATTAAGATCGAGCTGTGACAAAGTCTCTATTTTTGTTTGGAAGAGAGTAAGAGGAGTTTGAAGTTCATGAGCAGCATTTTCAATAAACTCTCTCTGGCTTTTATAAATAGCTGTGTTTTTTTCTATTAAAAGGTCAAGACTTTTATTTAAACGATCAAATTCGTCAATATCAGTAGGAGTAAAGTGCGGAGCTTTGTTTTTGTCAATTTCAAAGTCATGAATTTGATCTAAAGTATTGTAAAAAGGTTTCCATAGTTTAGCCGATGTTATTTTTGAAAGCAATATAATTCCAATAAGGAGTATGATGATGATTACTAAAAACATTGCTGCTACACTAAAAACCATTCCTTCCATTTCGAGAAGATTAATTCTTTCTGTATAAGTATATTTTTTACCATTTATTTTAACAGGAGAATATATAATACGAAAAGGTTCATCTGCCTCAGCAATCGAATCGTACATTATAACCCCAACAATACTGTCCTTTTTTACGCCCATATCGGGAACAATCATAACATCACGATTGTATTTATTCCAAAGCTTTATATCTTTTTCTGTAAAATTAGAATGACTCTCTTTAACAAAAGCACCTTTATGCATCAAAAGAACTTCTTCTGTTTCATATATATAAAGCCATTGGCTAATGAAATAGAAAACAGGAGCAGCAATCAGAAGTATTATAACTGAAAAAATAAGAAAGCTTTCTGTGCTTTTGTGAAGTAATTTTTTTTTATTCATTTTCCCATCGATATCCTAATCCGTAAACCGTTTTTATATAATCTCCAGCGCCAGCCTGACTGAGTTTCTTTTTTAAGTTTTTTATATGAGCATAAATAAAATCATGATTATCTAGCATATCTGCCATATCGCCAGAAAGATGTTCTGCAATTGCAGATTTTGATAATACTCTTTCTTTGTTTCCGATAAGAAATAATAATAAATCAAGTTCTTTTTTGGTAAGATCAATTTTTTGATCTTTTATCGTAACATTTTTTGAGAGAATATCAACAGTTATTTCGTTATACACAACAGAATTACTGCCTTTAAAGTTTTTGCGGCGTATAAGAGCCTGCATGCGAACAAGAAGCTCAGAAAGATGAAAAGGTTTAGTAAGAAAGTCATCGGCTCCAAGATTAAAACCTTCTATTCTTGTTTCTAGAGTTTCTTTGGCCGAAATGATAATTATGCCTTCTGTTTTATTTTTATTTTTTAGTTCTTTTAATATTTCGAATCCGTCTCCATCAGGTAGCATTAAATCTAAAAGAATGCAATCGTAATCATAACTTTCAATTTTGTTAAGTGCTAGACTATAGGTATGAGCTGTTTCACATTGAATGCCATTGCTATTAAAGTAATTTTTAATGTTTTTGGCAATTTCTTTTTCGTCTTCTATAATTAAAATTTTCATGCTGCGAATTTTCATTTTAATTTTGTAGAAAATCTGAATTTTAATGTACTAAAATTATAAAAAAAAATATTTAGTTAAGTAAGAGCTTAGCATTTTAAATACAAAAAGGAGATTAGCTTTTCAGCCAATCTCCTTTTCAAAAAATAAAAATGAAAACTACTAATTCCAGCCACCTCCTAATGCTCTGTAAACATTAACAAAGGCGTTCATCTGCTGTTTTTTGGTTTCGATAAGTTCAAATTTAGATTCTAAAGCATCTTTTTGAGTCAATAAAACTTCCATGTAATCTGCTCTGGCAGAACTAAACAAATTGTTAGATATCTGAACAGATTCGTTTAAAGCATCAACTTGCTGTGATTTCAAGCCGTAGCTTTTTGCTGTATTTTGAATTTTAGACAATTGGTTGGCAACTTCGATATAAGCATTTACCAATGTTCTTTCATAATTGTATACAGCCTGAATTTGCTTAGCTCCAGCGGTAAGATATTCTGCTTTTATTGCATTTCTATTAATTAGAGGAGCAACCAAATCGCCTGCTATAGAATACAACAAAGATTCTGGAGAAGTCAGTAAATATTTGGTATTAAAAGCTTCATATCCAATCCCTGCAGAAATGCCTAGCGAAGGGTAAAATTTCGCTTTAGCAGCTTTAATATCCAGTTTTGCGGCAATTAGTTCCATTTCTGCTTTTTTAATATCTGGACGATTTTCTAAAAGCTGGGAAGGTACTCCTGCGTGAATATCTGCTGGAGTAATAGTACTGAAAGTATTGCTGCTTCTAGCAATTTTTTGAGGAAAACGCCCTAATAAGAAATTGATTTTATTCTCCGTTTCGGTAATTTGCTGCTGAAT